>JAFRTK010000092.1 GCA_017427165.1 Clostridia bacterium | reverse complement strand
CCGGTGTGAGTATCTCGGGCCGTGTGACGCGGAAGCCCAGTATGACTGGAATCAGATCGGTACCGACTGGCTGCCGCTGGATACGCTGAACCGGGCGCCCCTGTATCCCTCAAAGCTGAGAAGGGCGATCATGAACCTGGCGCAGGGGAAGGGAAACCCTGTATATCTCGGCAACGAGAACGCCGGCGATCCGGAAATTACGGACTGAGCAATGAAAAGGAGGCGGAAGCCTCCTTTTTTCTTTGCCCGGGCAGGTTTGTTCCCCTTTCTATTCCCCCGATTCCATAGTAAAATGATTTATCAGAAGAAATGGAAGAGGGATCGGTTTGTACCTGAGCGCGTTTTACTTTCCGGGAGAAGAAGCAGAATCTGATTTCATGTTCGGACTGAAAACCACTTATGACCAGTCCGTTTATCCGTACGGCATCCTGCCGAAGGTCGGACTGAATGAAATCATCTTCCGGCCGGTGACCATCCTCTACGGCGGGAACGGAAGCGGAAAAAGCACCGCCCTGAATGTGATTGCCGAAAAGCTGCGTCTTACGCGGAACAGCGTATATAACCGCTCCCGCTTCTTTGAAAATTTCGTGGACCGGTGCTCGGTAACGCTGGAGGAAGCGGTTCCGAAAAACAGCCGCATCATTACCAGCGATGACGTTTTCGACATGATGCTGGATATCCGTACCATCAATGAGGGCATCGACCGGAAACGCTCAGATCTTTCAGATGAATATTTCAGCCTGAAGCATGAGAAGTTTCAGCTCAAATCACTGGACGACCTGGAACACCTGCAGAAGATCAACCAGGCAAGGAGCAAAACCCTGAGCCGGTTTGTGGCCAAAGAATCCGGGAACAGCATCCGGGAGCGGTCCAATGGGGAAAACGCGCTGATATTCTTCCAGGGCAAGATTGAAATGGATACCCTATGCCTGCTGGACGAGCCGGAGAACAGCCTGAGCCCGGAGAACCAGATAATCCTCGCGGATTTCCTGATGGATTCCGTGCGGTACTGCGGCAACCAGCTGGTCATCAGCACCCATTCCCCGTTCCTGCTGGCGTTCCCGGGAGCGAAAATCATCAACCTGGATGATCATTCCAGGGTGGCGGACAGCTGGACGCAGCTGAAGAACCCGCGGGTTTACTATGAATTTTTCAAAAAGCACGCGGATGAGTTTGAACAGGAGCAGTAACGCAGATGCATTTTGTGGACGCGAAGGGAATCCTGACCGGCGGAAAGGGCCGTTACGGGATGAATATCTACCGCGGGTGCTCCCACGGCTGTATTTACTGTGACAGCCGCAGCCGGTGCTACCAGTTCACCCATGCGTTTGAGGATATCGAGGTAAAGCAGAACGCGCCGGAGCTGCTGGAGCAGGCGCTGCGCTCCAAACGGGAAAAGTGCATGATCGGAACAGGATCCATGTCGGATCCGTATATGCACTGCGAGGAGAAGCTCGGCCTGACCCGGCAATGCCTGGAGATTATCTGCCGGTACGGGTTTGGCGCGGCGGTGCAGACCAAGTCCGACCGGATCCTGCGGGATATCGATCTCCTGGAGGAGATCAACCGGAAAGCCAAATGCGTGGTCCAGGTCACGCTGACCACCTGGGACGAAAAGCTGTGCGGGATCCTGGAGCCGAACGTGTGCAATACCCAGCGGCGCGTGGAAGTGCTGGAGGAGATGCGGAAGCGCGGGATTCCCACGGTCGTGTGGCTCACGCCGATCCTTCCGTTCATCAACGATACGGAGGAGAACATCCGGGCCATCCTGGAAGCCTGCGCGCAGGTGCAGGTGAAAGGAATTATCTGCTTTGACATGGGGCTGACCCTCCGGGAGGGAGACCGGGAATACTATTACGCGGCGCTGGACCGGCACTTTCCCGGCCTGAAGGAAAAGTATATCCGCACCTACGGGAATGCCTATGAAATTCCCAGCCCGGACAGCGCGAAGCTGATGGACCTGTTCCGCTCCTTCTGCCGGGAGCATGGTATCCTGTACCGGCCGGACGACTGCTTCGGATATATGCAGGAGTTTCCGGAAAAGTACCAGCAGATCTCATTCCTGTAATCATTGAAAGCCACACAGGCCGCCGGTTTTCCGGCGGCCTGTTCCTGTATGGACCGGCAGGAAACCAACGGTTTCCGTTTTTTTTCATTTTGGGGTTGACATGGCGGGATAATCGTGATAATAATATGTCACAGATATTATTTTTTAAATAATATATCAGAAAGAACATCAAAAGGAGGGCGCGGAAATGAAGCAGGACAGCAGCAGGAGGCCGATCACGGCGGAGGACCACAAGGAACAGGGACGGATTCTCGCGGAAAAGCAGAGCGCGGTCAATGACGCGCTGAAGTTCCCCACAGGCAGCGCGTTTGACGAGGACCTGGGAGAAATCCTGGCGTCCGATGCCGAGGCGAACGGCGAGGTGGTGGCCATCGCGCTGATCGACTGTGACAAGTTCGACCATATCAATAAGGACTTCGGCCGGGAAGCGGGCGACAAGGTCCTGGTCAGCGCCGGCGAATATATCCGGGACAGCCTGCCGGAAGACGCGAAGGTTTACCGGATCGGCGGGGATGAATTCGGCATCATCTTCCGCGGGACGATGGAACGGGAGGAAATCTTCCTGTTCCTGAACGACCTGAAAAACAATTACAGCGTTGTTGCGCCGGACGGCGAGCGGCAGACGGTTACCGTCGGCATGGCGACCGCCTTTGAGGATGCCAGCCGCTGCGCGGAGCTGGTACGGAAGGCGGACGGCGCACTGTTCCGGGCCAAGGTGGCCGGCGGAAACAAGGTCGCCATGGCAAAGGAGGAGAAGATGGTTCCCAAGACCAGCCACTTCACCCAGGACCAGCTGCAGCGCCTGGCCAAGCTGGCGAAGCGGGAAGGCGTGGGGGAGGCGATCCTCCTGCGGGAAGCGGTGGACCTCCTGCTCAAGAAATACGACATCTGATCCGGAAGGATATGGACCAGCCCGGCGGGAATCCGCCGGGCTGAATTTATGCCCTTGTGAAAAGAAAGCCATGCTTGCAAAGCGGGCGGTTCATGGTACAATAAAACCCGGAAAAACCTTCGGACTGAAAACCATATACCGGGAAAGGAAGAGAAACATGGCATATCTTCGGATTGAATACTATTCCCAGGCGCTGCACCGGACGACCGCGTTTGAGATGCTGGTTCCCAACGACCCGCGGGAGGGAGTGCCGGAACCTTCGCAGCCGATGAAAACCCTGTTCCTGCTGCACGGGTATACGGGAAAGGCCGGGAACTGGGTGCCCGAGGACCTGCCGGCAAAATACAATTTCGCGATCGTGATGCCGAACGCGGAGAACTCCTTCTACCTGGACGGGCTCTCCTCCGGCCATGCGTTCCAGACGATGGTGGGCGTTGAGCTGGTGGACTACGTCCGGAAGACGTTCGGCCTGGCGGAACGACCGGAGGATACCTATATCGCGGGCCTTTCCATGGGCGGCTTCGGCGCGCTGCATACCGGCCTGGCATATCCCGACCGGTTCGGGAAGATCGGGGCCCTTTCCTCAGCGCTGATCGTGCACGAGGTGGCCGGGATGAAGCCCGGGCAGGGCAATGCTGTTGCGAACTATGACTACTACCGCGAGTGCTTCGGCGATCCGGCCACCGCGGCGGAACGGGACTGCAACCCTGAGGTGCTGGCCCGGAAGCTGAAGGTGGAGGGGAAGGCGATCCCCGGGATCTATATGGCCTGCGGAACGGAGGACTTCCTGATCGAGAACAATCGGGCATTCCACAAATTCCTCACGGATGAAGAAATCCCCCATGAATATCATGAGGGAAAGGGAATCCACGATATGGTGTTCTGGACGGAATACATCCGGAACGCGGTGGAATGGATGTTCAATTCCTGACGAGCGGGATTATTCATCGTCCGGTTTTGCGGTCATCTGCTGCCGGATGGCATTGGCAAGATTCATAAAGCCGCTGGCTTTCATGATGGCCAGGCCCTGGCCTTCGTCCCCCAGGACCACCAGCTGGTCGCCGGGAGAAATGTCAAAGATCTTCCGGGCCCGGGCCGGGATGATAATCTGTCCCTTGTCACCGACGGAAACAATTCCGAACAGGTGCTTCCCCTTGGGCGGTGTGTAAAGGTTCATATTGGTTTCGGATTCAAAGCTGACCAGCATATCGAGGGAAACGTCGAAAAGCTGCGCCAGCTTTTGTCCTGTTTCCAGGTCGGGCATGGAATCGCCGGATTCCCATTTGGCAACGGCCTGGCGGGTGACGCCGACCTTTTCGGCGACCGCTTCCTGGGTCAGGCGGCGGGCTTTCCGGAGATGGATCAGGTTTTCACTGAACATGGGGTTCCTCCTTCTTATGCGAGGTCGGCCTTCATCCGGGAACGGAAGGCCAGGGAAGAAAGCACAATCAGAAGTATAGCACATCCGGTGACAATCAGCAGCGGAATCCAGCACGCGGAGGCAGAAAAATCCAGCCGGACCGCGGCGCGGGCGCTGCGCGTGCAGTAGTAGAAGGGCAGCGCTTTGCAGATATCCAGCATTGTGCCGCCGGTGGCATCCGCGTCAAACCAGATGCCGCCCAGGAAGGAACCCAGGGAAATGATGATGGAGCTGACACCGGGGGCGGCCTTGTCGTTGAACAGGGAGCCGAACAGCATGCCGAAGCCGATGAACATCGCCGCGGAGGGAATGAGCACCGGGATGGACGCGATCAGTCCGAGCGGGTTCAGGCGGTCCGGGGTGAAGAACGAAATCATAAAGGATACCGCGTAGATCAGGATGCTCTGCAGGACGCAGATCACCAGCATGGGGAGCATATATCCGATGATGAAATCCGTGGAGGTCATCGGCGTGGCGTACAGCCGGACCAGGAAGGAGCCGGCGCGGTCCTTGGACACGGTCAGCGTGGTGAACAGCATGACGAACAGCTGGCCGAACACCGCGATGCCCGCGCACAGGTTCTGGATATGGAATACAGTCATGCCGGATTCCCGCGGGATGCTGGTATCCACCAGCGTCATCACCACGAGCATGACCAGCGGGAAGGCCAGGCAGAAGACATAGCTGAGGGGATCCCGGAGAAGCTCCTTCCGGTTCCGGTCCGAGTAAGCAAGGATGCGGTTCATTCTTCGGTCACCTCTCCTTCCGCGATGGCGACAAAGGCGTCTTCCAGGCTGGTTTTGCCAGTCATCTCCAGGATTTCCGGCAGCGTTCCGCAGGCGGCGATCCGGCCGGAGATCATGATGCCGAGCCGGTCGGACAGGTGTTCCGCCTCTTCCATGTAGTGCGTGGTGAGCACAATCGTGAGGGAACCTTTCAGGGATTCGATCACGCGCCACAGCTCCCGCCGGGCGAGCACGTCCAGCCCCAGGGTCGGTTCATCCAGGAACAGGACGGAGGGCTCGCCGATCAGCGCCATGGCGATGGAAAGCTTCCGCTTCCAGCCGCCGGACAGCGTGCCGGCCCGCTGGTCCAGTACCTCTTCCAGGTGGAAATCGGCCACGGTCCGGTTCACCCGTTCGGCGGTTTTTTCTTTATCGAAGCCGTAAATCCGGGCCATGAACTCCAGGTTCTCCCGCACGGTCAGGCGTTCCGCCACGGCGGTGTCCTGCGTGGAGATGCCGATCATGGGTTTGATTTTTTCGCTTTCCCCGGTGCAGCTGAAGCCGCCGACAAACGCTTCGCCGGAGGTCGGCGCGGACAGGCAGGTCAGCATCCGGATGGTGGTGGTCTTGCCGGCGCCGTTGACGCCCAGCAGGGAGAACAGCTCGCCCTTCCCGATACTCAGGGAAAGGCTGTTGACGGCGGTTTTCGGGCCGTACTGCTTGGTCAGGTTCCTTGTTTCAATCATGTTCACGGGCATTCCTCGTTTCCTTTGAATGCGGATGGGGAACAATTCCCACATTCGCAACTAATTCGAACATATTGTAGGTCCGGCAGCCGGGGAAGTCTACCAACCGGAGGTAACATTCAGGACCAATTTTGTTAATCCTGGTTGCGAAAGTGGGAAAAAGGACCGGATTTTTCCGCGGGAAAGGATTGACAGGGCGCCGGGAATCGAATATGATAACCGCAGAACGAAGAAAGGACGGTCTTTCGCGACTGATGAGAATCCGCAACTGATAATCGGCTACAGGACGCTCCGGGGCGGTTGGCCCGGGAGGATAGTTTTTGTTGCCGTTTGGAGGTTGCGTTACGCGAATGCCAAACGTCTTTTTATATGTGCGCGTCGCTCCTCCACGGCATCGGGAGGAGTTGTTTTTTATGCCTAAGATGATACTGGAAGCGACGGATCTCCGGCTGTTTTTCGGAGACCGTGAAATACTGAATACGGAACGGCTGGCGGTATATGACGGAGAGCGTATCGGCCTGATCGGGGAAAACGGCGCCGGCAAGACCACCCTGCTGCGGGTGCTTTCCGGCGAACTGGCGCCGGATGAGGGAATCGTCCGCTGCCGGACGACTGCCGCGCTGATCCGCCAGCACGGAAGCGCCGGGGCCGGGGAGGACCCGGAAACCCGGGCGCGTTTCCGCGCGACAAAGGAGCGGGAAGGCCTTTCCGGCGGCGAGATGACCCGGAACCGGATTTCTTCCGCCCTGTCGGCCCGGCCGGGGCTGCTGTTTGCGGATGAACCCACCACAGACCTGGACCGGGAAGGTATCCGGGTGCTGCGCGGGGAGCTGGAAGGCTTTCCCGGCGCCATCATCCTGGTATCCCATGACCGGGCGCTGCTGCGGGCGCTCTGCACGCGGATCTGGTACCTGGAGGACGGAAAAATCCGGGATTTCCCCGGCGGATATGACGACTTCGTCCGGGAACAGGCGCGCGAGCGGGAACGGGCGGCGTTTGAGTACGAGCAGTACAGGGCGGAAAAGAAGCGGCTGAAGGAATCCGCGCAGCGGATGACGGAATGGGCTTCATCCGTCAAAAAGGCGCCGGCCCGCATGGGCAACAGCGAGGCGCGGCTGCATACCCATGAGTACACCAATTCCGTGCTGCACCTGAGCGCGATGAAGCGGACCATCCAGAACCGGATGGACCACCTGGAGGTCAAGGAAAAGCCCCGGGCGCTGCCGGAAATTACGATGAAGCTGGGTGTTGCCCATCCGGTGGAGGCGCGGAACGCGCTGGAAGTCCGCTGCGACAGCCTGCAGGCCGGGGGCAGAACGCTGCTGTCGGATACGTCCTTCTGCCTGCCGGCGGGTTCCCGCACGGCGCTGACCGGGCTGAACGGCTGCGGGAAGACCACCCTGCTGCGGGTGCTGGCCGGAAACGCGGAGGCGGGCGTTCGCTTTACCGGAAACGTCCGTTTCAATCCGGCCGTGCGCGTGGGCTGGTTTGACCAGCACCACGAGAAGACGCTGAAGATGGACCGGACCGTGCTGGAGAATGTGATGGAAGGTTCTTCCTGCCCGGAGCACTTTGCCCGGACCGTGATGGCCTGCCTGGGCATTGCCGGGGACAACGTGTTCAAGCCGGTGCACCTGCTGTCCGGCGGGGAACGCGTGAAGACAGCCCTCGGAAAGCTGCTGCTGGCGGACTGCAACCTGCTGGTGCTGGACGAGCCGACCAACCACCTGGACCTGTTCACCCTGGAGGAGCTGGAAAAGCTGCTGGCCGGATACGGCGGCACGCTGCTGTACGTCAGCCATGATGAGGAGTTTATCCGGAAAACGTCTACCCGGATTATCCGCTTTGAGCAGGAAAAGCTGGTAACGTTCGAGGGCGGCTGGGAGGACATGCAGAACGCCGGAAAGCGCAACGTTTCGGCGGAGGAACGCAAAATCGCCATCAGTACGCTGGAAATGCGGATGGCGGCCCTGTCCGCCCGGATGTCCAGCCCGAAAAAGGGCGACCGCCCGGAGGAACTGCAGGCAGAATACATGCGCCTTGCCGCGGAAGCAAACGCGCTGAAAAGACAGTGAAGCGGATCATCGGAAGATGCTTTGACAATGATTTCCGTCCGCAGTACAATCACGCGGTAAACTGACAATTCCGGAGGACGGATAATGGAGATTGCGGCACAGGTTTTCGGAATCCTGGCATTTATCGTTTCGGTTATTTCCTTTCAACTGAAGACATACCGGCAGATCCTGTACGCGCAGACGCTGTGCGCCGTACTGTTCGTGATTCATTTCCTGCTGCTGGCGCGGAGCGGGCATGCTGACGCAATGACCGGTGCCGCGCTGAACGGCGTGTGCGCTGTCCGGGATGTGGTCCTGCTGCTGACCGAGAAGCAGCGGACACAGAAGATGACGTCCGTGCTGGCAGTCGTCTTCTCGGTGATTGTCGCGGTGATCGGAATCCTGACATGGAGCAGCCCGGTTTCCCTGCTGTTCATTATTGCGATGGTGCTGAACACAGTCGCCCTGTCCATTCCGGATCCGAACAGGGTGCGGATCTTCATTATGATTTCAGCGCCGTTTGCCTGCGCGTATGACGTCCTGACACAGTCAATCGGCGGTACGGTGAATGAGACGGTCTCCTTCCTGTCAGCATTGACCGCCTATCTGCGCTGCCGGCGCTTGCAAGCCCGGTGAGTTGTATGGTATGCTTGCACAAGACAGGAGGAACTGCATATGAGTGAGAAGACAACCACAGTCCAGATTGTGATGCCCCAGCATTGCAACGGATATGCCATTCCCCGGCTTTTCGGCGGCCAGATTATGGCATGGATTGACGTAATCGGTGCTGTGGCAGCCCGGCGGTATACCCATGCCGCGGTCACCACCGTGTGCATTGACAACCTGACATTTCTCAAACCTGCCCACCTGAACGATACGGTGGTGCAGGAAGCCTGCGTGACCTGGACCGGGCGTACGTCCCTGGAGGTCCGGGTGGACAGCCTGGTGGAGAGGCTGGACGGATCACGGGAGCTGATCAACCGCGCCTACCTGGTGTTTGTCGCGATTGACGAAAATGAGAAACCGATTCCGGTGCCTCCGTTTGTCCCGGAAACCCTGGAGGAAAAGAAAGAATACGCGGCAGCCGAAATCCGCCGCAAAAACCGCCTGAACAACGGCTGAACCGCCGCAGGCGAAAAATGGAGAGGAGAACCCTATGAAACCCGGAGAAATTCTGCACGGCTTTAAACTGGTTTATTCCCAGCCCATGCCGGACCTGAAGGCCACCCTGCACCGCTTCACCTACTGGAAGAACGGCGCGGATGTGATCTGGCTGGAGCGTGACGATGTCAACAAAACCTTCGGAATCGCCTTCCGGACGGTTCCGTCGGACCATACCGGTATTTTCCATATCCTGGAGCACTCCGTGCTGAACGGATCGGAAAAGTATCCGCTGCGCGAGCCCTTCGTGGACCTGCTGAAGAGCTCCCTGGCCACGTTCATCAACGCGTTCACGTTCCCGGACAAGACGATGTATCCGTTCTCTTCCCGGAATGACAAGGACTTCCTGAACCTGATGGATGTCTATATGGACGCGGTGCTTCATCCGCTGTCCCTGCGGGATCCGCACTCCTTCCGCCAGGAAGGCTGGCACTATGAGCTGGACAACCCGGACGGGGAGCTGACGATCAACGGTGTCGTATTCAATGAAATGAAGGGCGCCTATACCTCCCCGGACAGCCTGATCCGGGACTACCTGGACCGGCAGCTGTTCCCGGATACCTGCTACGGCAAGGATTCCGGCGGCGACCCGGACCATATTCCGGAACTGACGTATGAGGACTACCTGGCGAACCACCACCGTTTCTACCATCCGTCCAATTCCTATATCTGGCTGGACGGCAGCATTGATACGGACGCGGTGTTTGCCAAGCTGGATTCCTTCCTGCAGGACTATGACCGGATCAATCCGGATTCCGATATCGCGCTGCAGGCGCCCATCACCCCGGCGGAAAAAACCGAGTATTACCCGGTCGGCCCGGAGGATGACAAGGGCAGCAAGGCGATCATCGGCATGGGCTGGGTGTACGGCACCTATGCAGATACCCTGAAAAACCTGGCGGTCGGCGCGCTGACAGATGTGCTGGCCGGATCGAACGACGCACCGCTGACCAGCGCGCTGCTGGAAGCCGGCCTGTGCGAGGACGTTTCGCTGGAACGGTCCGACAGCACCAAGCAGATGTATGTGGACCTGGTTCTGAAGAACTGCGACCCGGCGAAGAAGGATGAAATCCGCGCGCTGGTCTATGAGACGCTGCGGAAGCAGGCGGATGAAGGAATCGACCGGAAACGCCTGGCCGGTGTGCTCAGCCGGATGGAATTTGTGAACCGCGAAAAGGATTACGGCCGGTTCCCCCGGGGCCTGGCCTACGGCATCGAAAGCTTCACGACCTGGCTGTACGGCGGGGATCCCGCTGATGCCCTGAGCATCGAAAGCCTGTTTGCCCCGCTGGCGGAAATGGCGGAAAACGGCGGCTTTGAGCAGCTGATCCGCGAGGTGTTCCTGGACAGCCGCCACCATGGCGATGTCATCATGCTGCCTTCCGCCACGATCGCGGAAGAAAAGCGCGAGGCGGAGAAGAAGCGCCTGGCGGAGATCAAGGCCGGCTGGACCGCGGAACAGGTACAGCAGGTGATCGATGATTTCCGTACCCTGCGGGAGAAGCAGAGCCGGGAGGATACGCCGGAACAGCAGGCGAAGCTGCCCCGGCTGACGCTGGAAGACCTGCCGGCACAGCGGACGCCGGCGCCGAATACCGTTTCTGAAATCGACGGGACGGTCCTCCTGCACCAGGATGTGGACACCGCCGGCATTTCCTACCTGACGCTGTATTTCTCCCTGGCGGATATGCCGGCGGAGGAACTGAGCCGGATTTCCATCCTGGCCCACCTGATGGGCGATGTGGCCACGGAAAACTACGATGTGGCCGCGCTGCATGCCGAAACGAACGAAAAGCTGGGCCGCCTGAATATCTTCCCGCAGATTCATGCCGGACAGAAAAAGGCGGAATCCTTTGTCACGGTGAACGTGGCGGTGCTGGAAAACCGGAAGCCCGACGCGGTGCGCCTGCTGGATGAAATCCTGAACCGGTCCGTGTTTACGGATGAAGCGTATATCCTGAACCTGATCCGGCAGGACCGGATCAACACGGAACAGGCCATCATGATGAGCGGCAATGCCTACGCGGCGCGCCACGCGGCAGCGACCCTGTCCCCGGCGGGCGTGATGAACGAGGCCATGCTGGGTATCGGCTTTACACGGGTCCTGCAGAAAACGGAAAAGGAATTCGGAAAGGATATCCTGGCCTGGATGGCGGATATGGCGAAGCGCATCTTCACCCGCGGCCGGGTAACCGTCAGCGTGACCGGCGAACTGGATGAAGCGTGGGTCCGGCAGGTGCTGGCGGTCCTGCCGGCCGGTGAAAAGGGCGAAACGGCGGTTTATACACCGGCGGAACGCCGGGCGGACGGCTTCACCATCCCCTCTGAAATCGGCTTCGCGGCCCGCGCGGCGGCGCTGCAGCCGGAGAACCGGGGTGCGGCGCTGGTGGCGGCCAATTTCCTCACGCTGGATTACCTGTGGAATACGATCCGTGTGAAGGGCGGCGCCTACGGCACCAACTTCCGGATTTCGGAAACCGGCAACATGGAAATTACCTCCTACCGGGATCCCAACGCGGCGCAGTCGCTGGACAGCTTCTGCGAAACGGGGCGGGTGCTGCGTGAATTCTGCGACAGCGAAAATCCCCTCACGCAGTACATTGTCAGCACGATCGGCGGAATCGATCCCCTGCGGACGCCGCGGTCTGTCAGCAACGAGGTGGCGTGGATGTACTTCTCCGGCACCACCGAAGAAGACTGCAACCGGGAGTGGAACCAGGTCCTGCATACCACGAAGGATGAACTGCGGGAGCTGGCGGACGCGATCGGGAAGGCCTGCGGCGAATCCGTGGTCTGCGTGGTCGGCGGAAAGACGGCGCTGGATGCCTGCGGCAGCAAGCTGGAGCACATCGAATCCATCCAGTAAACAGAAGAACAGATACAAAACGGGCGTCCGGTGATCCGGACGCCCGATCTTTATGCTTTCGAAACTGCTCAGCCGTGAGCCTGCAGCCGGCGCATGATTTCCTGGTACGCGTCTTCCACGCCGCCCATATCCCGGCGGAAGCGGTCCTTGTCCAGCTTCATGCCGGTTTCGCTGTCCCACAGGCGGCAGGTGTCGGGGCTGATTTCATCCGCCAGCACGATGGTGCCGTCGGACAGCCGGCCGAACTCAAGCTTGAAGTCCACCAGCGTAACGCCGCAGGACTTCCAGAAGGCCTTCAGTTCCTCGTTGACCTTGAAGGCGTACTTCTTGATGGTGTCGATTTCTTCCTGGGTGGCCAGGCCCAGCGCGAGGGCATGGTAGTCGTTGATCAGCGGATCGCCCAGTTCGTCATTCTTATAGGAGAATTCAATGGTGGGTGCCTTCAGGAGGGTGCCTTCCTCCACGCCGTAGTGCTTGCTGAAGGAACCGGCAGCGATATTGCGGATGATGACTTCCAGCGGAACGATCTGCACCTTCTTCACGAGGGTGTCACGGTCATTGATCTCCTCCACGTAATGAGTGGGGACACCTTTCTTCTCCAGGTACTGCATGAGCGCGTTGCTCATCTTGTTGTTGATGACGCCCTTTCCTGCGATGGTGCCCTTCTTCAGGCCGTTGAACGCGGTCGCGTCGTCCTTGTAGGAAACGAGCAGAAGCTCCGGATCATCCGTTGCGAAGACCTTCTTGGCCTTTCCCTCGTACAGCTGTTCACCCTTAACCATATGAAATCCCCTCCATCATCTGAATCGGTTTTCCGGTCCCCCGGAAAAGAGAAAGAGCGTTTTCCACCAACCCTTTCGGAAACGCCCAAATCACATTGCATGTATACACCCAAACCGCTTATCTGTCAACCCTTAAAGCGGTTTTCCGCGGGGATTTGTGCAACAAAAAAACGGCGCGGCGCGCCGTTGCTTTATCCTTCCTGGATCCCGATCCCGGCGGCCTGGCTTTGCCGGCGGAATTCGCTGGGGGAGACACCTGCTGACTTGCGGAATACCCGCAGGAAATTGGAGTAATCACGGAAACCGCAGCGGGCCGCGATTTCCTGCAAAGGCATGTCCGTCTGCATCATCTGCCGCGCCAGCTCAATACGGCGGGACAGGACGTAATCGTAAATACTGTGCCCCGTAATCCGGGTAAATTCATGGCTCAGGTAGCTGATGCTGATGCCGAAGCGCTTTGCCAGGTCATTTCCCCGAATCGGCTGGGTATAATTGGCATTGATGTATGCGATTACTCCACGGATCAGGGATTCTGAACGGTCCACGGGCAGTCCTCCTTTCCTGCTTTCTGCAAACGGACACCGGCAGGAGCCGGCGCCCGCCGGACTGAGTATGAACGATCATAAGACTCTATTTATTTGTATAATATCAATATGACTGCATGTGCCGCCATGCAAAAAAAGCTAATAAGTATGCAAATCCGGCAGATGGATTGAGGGGAAACAGGGCTGCCGGTGTGCGGGTAGAAAAGAAAAAACTGGCCTGCAGATCTGAACTGCAGGCCGAAAACATGCAAATTGTGCTGACCGGAATCTTACCGAGTGAAATCCTTCATGAACTGCCACGCCCGTTCACAGGTGTGCTCCCGGCACTCATGGCCCTGGTTGTCCACGCCGGCGAAAACGGTGCGGTAAACGCCGTCTTTGCTGATATAGCGGTGCTCGGTCAGGATGGCGCCCCGGGAGAGATCCGGGATCTTTTCAACCTGATCCCCGGGAACACCCCAGAAGGGTTCTTCCCAGCTTTCCCGGTCATCGAATACGAGATTGTACGGTTTGACTACCTGGTTGACTTCGAATACATACCGGGCGCGCTCCATGCACTTGTCCGCCTGGCAGGGCATTTCCGGCAGGGGGGTCTTTTCTCCCGCCGCGTAATACACCGGCACGGGAATATCGCGGTTGATGGGCTTCGGTGTCGGCTGGCCGTACAGGTTCAGTCCCACCTCGAAGGTGGCGTCCATCGGCGCAAGCGCCGCGAAGGATTCCGGATATTCCTGGAACAGGTCCCAGGACTTGCAGCCGCCCATGGAGAAGCCGCTGGCATAGATCCGGGATGAATCAATCGGATACTTTTCCTTCAGCTGCCCGATCAGGGACATGACCTCGGTTGCGGTAACATTCAGGTGGTTTTCAAGGCATACCAGCAGAAAACGGTTCCGCATGGCAACGCGCCACCAGCCGGAAACCCACGCGATATGGAAAGCGGAATCGCCGCCGCCGTGGAACGCCAGCACCAGCGGAAGCGGGCTGTCCTCCGAAAGAGGCATCGGATAATAAGCAATATAGCCCACTTTGTGCATATCAGTGCCGGCATCGTCACCCTGGTTGTCCGGGGAAGTCACCAGCTCGGTGACAACCGGTTCTTCGGCCATGTTCATGGCCGGCAGGTCCTCGTCCCGGGAAAGCACGCCGCACCAGCGTTTCATCCGGCACCAGAATTCATCATGGTCGGCACGGAAGTCCGCCTCATCCCGGACGCACAGGAAATCACAGGATTCACGCAGCGCATCGTTCACCTCGGCACTGTTCCCGACGGACACCACCGGAATATCCCGGCGTTCCGGCGCGGGAACCACGGACAGGTTTTCCAGCACGGCGGCCATGGGTGTAATCTCACCGGGGCCCCACAGGTACTGGCCTTCCAGCGTTTTCAGGCAGCAGCGGGCAATATAGTCCGCCGACTCGCCGCAGCCGAAGAGCACCGTGCGGAACAGGGAGCCGCGGATGAAGCTTTCCCCGGTTTCACCGGTGAAGAAGTTTTTCGGGGTAATGATCCCGTCCCGGTAGTACTGGCCGATTTTGCTCTCCGCCGCCAGGTCGGCAAACAGGGTGTCCGGCGCGCCGGCCCAGCCCTCCGGGGCGGTGGGGCGGATGAACACGACGGAAGTGGAGTATTTGCGGGCAATATCCGCAAGGCCGGAGCGCTCGGCGTAATCCAGCGCCAGGCCCACATCCCGGTCCTGGTCGTCAAACACGATCAGGTAGGGTGCTTTGTAGCCGTAATTGATTACGGCGGAATCCGGCTGCCCGAGGGGGACATAAACCAGGGCGCTGAAAGAGCTGAAGGTATTCGACCAGAATTTACCGCCTCCCGGCAGTTCGGATACTTCCGGCCTGGATGCCATGCCCATATGATTGCCTCCGTTTCACAGGGGGATGCCCGAATTTGTATACAGTGATGAAATTATATCATACCCGGGGCATGTTTTCAAACCTGAATCCATATATGGTCAATTGCAGCGTTTTTATACCCCACAGATAGCGGACTGCGGTGTGATGTCTGGACATGTTTGCGATTGATGACAATATATACATAGAAAGAAACTGCTCAAAATGTCAAAAAAGTGGAATATCCGGAGCAGAATGTGCATAGTTTTAAGCACAAATTGCATTGCAGTATAGTGTAGGGATTTTTATAATGAACTTAGTCATTATTGGCATGTTTAATGCCCAAAATCGCAAAAAACAAGGGGAGGAAGCGCGGATGACCGTAAATGCGGCGAAGCCCGCCAAGAAGAAAATCCACTGGTTCCGGCGGGATTGGCGGTTGTATGTTATGTTAATCCTGCCGGTAGCTTTCTACCTGATTTTCTGCTATAAGCCGATGGCCGGAATTATGCTTGCATTCCAGAAATACAATCCGGTTGTAGGCATGTGGGGCAGCAAGTTCATCGGAATGAAGAACTTCGAGGATGTTATGAAGCTTGCGGACTTCAAGCCCGCGCTGGTGAACACCCTGTGGCTGAACCTGCTCGGATTGATTGCCGGCTTCCCGGTGCCCATTGTGCTGGCCATCATGCTGAATGAGCTGAAAGCCATCAAATTCAAAAAAGTATCGCAGACGCTGCTTTACCTGCCGCATTTCCTGTCCTGGATTATCATCGGCGGTATGGTGCTGCAGATTTTTGCCCCCCGGACCGGCGTGATCAACGCGCTGCTGATGAAGTGGGGATGGATCGACAAAAGCATTCCTTTCCTGACGGACGGTCCGCACTGGCAGGGCACCTATACGTTTATCGGTGTCTGGCAGAGCATGGGCTGGGGCACGATCCTGTACCTCTCCGCCATTACGGGCATCAATATGGAACTGTTTGAAGCTGCCAAGATCGACGGCGCCAACAAGATGCAGCAGATCTGGCATGTGACCCTGCCGGGTATCCGCTCCACCATTGCAGTGCTGCTGATCCTGAATATCGGCCAGATGATGAATATCAGTTTCGACCGGCCGTTTATCCTCAAAAATGCCCAGGTCCGGGATTACTGCGATGTCCTTTCCACCTTTGTTTACCGGATTGGTATTGAAAAAGCACAGTACGCCCGTGCCACAGCGATTGGCTTGTTCCAGTCCCTGGTCGGACTTGTTCTGATTTCGAGCGCCAACTTCACCATCAAACGTCTTGGTGAAGAAGGCATCTGGTGAGGAGGCGGACAAAATGACCGAGAAAGCTTTGAACATGCCCGCTGTTGCCGCAAAGAAAAAACACAGGACCTGGACAGTTCCCCAGATTATCCTGGGTTTGTTCATCTTTATTTTCAGCATGATCTGCCTGCTGCCGTTTGTAAATATCCTTGCGCTTTCACTTAGCTCAAAGTCCGCGATTCTGCGGGGTGCGGTGTCTTTCTGGCCGGTGGAATTTGAAACGACCGCCTATTCGGTTCTCTTCAACGATTCCAGCATGATCCGCAGCCTGTTCTTTACCATCGGCATTACGGTGGTCTATACACTGTTTTCCATGATCCTGACTATCCTGCTGGCCTATCCGCTGACCAAGAAGCGGCTGCGGGGCAGGAAAGCCTTTAACCTTCTGGCTCTCTTTACCATGTATTTCTCCGGCGGCACCATCCCGATATTCCTGAATATTGTGGAACTGGGCCTGGTGGATACGCCCTGGGCGCTGATCCTTCCGGGGATGCTGTCCACATACAACATGATTATCCTGAAGAGCTTCTTCACATCCCTTCCCAATGAACTGGAAGAAGCGGCCATCATCGACGGCGCGAATGATTTTCAGGTGCTGCTGAAGGTGTATATCCCGCTTTCCCTGGCTTCCCTTGCCACACTGACCCTGTTCTACGCGGTCGGTAAATGGAACAGTTTCCAGGACGCCCTGTATTATATCCGGACGAAGAAAGAATTCCAGCCGCTGCAGCTGAAGCTTTACAACGCGATCCAGAGCGCAACCCGGGGCGCTGAAATTTCAGCGCAGGAAGGCATGGGAGCCCAGGAGCTGTCAACAAAGACTTCCGAGTCGATCCGCCCGGCCACAATTATCTTTTCCACGCTGCCGATCCTGGTTGTTTATCCCTTCGTACAACGGTACTTTGTTGCCGGCGTTACCATCGGTGCCGTGAAGGGCTGATTTTGTACCCCATCGCCCGGAAGGGGCGGTAAAAAATAAAAGGAGGAACTCCAAAATGAAAAAGACCCTGGCGATTATCCTGGCTCTGGTTCTGACCCTGGGCCTGGCTTCTTCCGCCCTGGCGGATGACAGCTGGCCGACCCTGCGCGTCGAAGTATTCGACCGCGACACGCCCGGCCTGAAGGTTGCTGAAGGCTGGCAGGCAAAGTATGCACAGGAGAACTTCGGTGATCCTAACCAGATCAACATTGAATTTGTTGGTTATGCCCGCTGGGGCGGAGAAGAAGGCCTGATCGCTGCTGACCTCGCCGCTCACATTGCCCCTGACATCTGCATCACCTACAACAACAACAAGATCGTTGACCAGTACATTGAGTTCGATGGACTCTGGAAGCTGAACGATCTGCTCGAAGGTGCTCCCAACCTGAAGGCTTTCCTCACCGAAGAAGGTGACGACCTGCTGCAGGTTGGCCAGCGTGATGGCGTGCAGTGGTTCCTGAATGCCCGCCGGATCAGCCGCGCGAACGTCGGTATCTTCATCCGTGAAGACTGGCTGAAGGAACTGGGCATGGAAAAACCCACCAACATTGAACAGCTGACTGCTTATCTGGAAGCGGCTCAGGAGAAGAAGCTGGGTGGCGACAACACCGTTGCGTTCCCCTTCGGCATCTATGAGAGCGATCCTATGTTCAACGTCCGCCGCATCACCGACGCTTTCGTTGATTTCGCTCAGGTTTCTGAAGAAGACTGGTATGCCTATTCCAAGACCCCCGAAATGCTGCCCGGCGCCAAGGAAGGCTTCCGCTGGCTGAACAAGCTGTACAACGAAGGCATCATTTCCGAATCCTTCGCGCTGCAGAACAACGATGCCGCGAACGACACCGCGATGGTTATGGGCTACAACGGCTTCTTCACCGGCCAGCCCGATCAGCCGTGGCGCACCGACAAGAACTACGAAATCGAACTGGAAAAGAACGTGCCCGGCGGACACTGGATTTCCTGCAGCCCCTTCGTCAATGAGAGCCTGGGCAAGGCCCTGCGTGACATTTACACCCCCGCCGGCCTGCTGATCTTCGTTCCGAAGGATTCTGATGAAGAACATGCCAAGATGGCGTTCAAGTATCTGGACTGGCTCGCCACTCCCGAAAACCTCTTCGCCATGCAGAATGGTACCGAAGGCATCAACTATGAGAAGCTGAACGAGGACGGAATCCCCGTCGGCGTGAAGGCTGCTGCTGATGTTCCGGATGAGAACAAGATCCATGCCGGCGATATCGCCTTCATCTCCAACGGCCTGTACTACGGCAGCGCCGAAAAGAACGCGGCTGCCCTGTCCCTGCCCTTCACCGGATATGAAGAAGACGTCAAGGCTGCGTACCTGGATTCCATGACCGACACTTGGACGCAGATTGGCTGGTCCGTGCCGATCCAGGCTGTGACCGACTACGAAGGCACCGTGCGCGGCGCGGAAGCCAAGTTCATCGCTGACGTTGTTTCCTGCGATCCTGCTGAATTCGACACCGTGTATGACGCGGGTATCGAAGACATCAAGAGCGCCGGCGCGACCGAGATCATTGATGAACTCCGTGCGAACTTCCAGGCTGGCAATGCCACCGGCACCTTCCCTGGAAACAAGTAATTCATAACATATCCTGATAATCCGTTTTCCGCCTGGCGGAAACGGGTATCCCCGGCGGCCGGAAACGGCTGCCGGGGATTTTCCTTTTTTGGTTTCGGACGGGTATATCAGGCAGGCAGGCCAAAATTCGGATAATAAGGAAAGAAATATTGACATGCGGATGATTCCGGATATAATTGAGAACGGTTCTCATTTTCGCAAAGGGGGATGTTTGCGGTGGCAGGCAAGACAGGATACCGGACAAAGGCCCAGGCGGAACTGCTGGAATACCTGCAGTCAACGCCCGGGGTGCATCATACGGCGGCCGGGCTGAAGGAGCATTTTGCCGCGGAGGGAACGCCCATCGGCACCGCGACGATCTACCGCCGCCTGGAGCAGTTTGTGGATGAAGGAAAAATCCGGAAATACGTGATCGGGACGGGCGAAAGCGCGTGCTACACGTATGAGGAGGAATCCAGCCACTGCGCGGAGCACTACCACTGCAAATGTGAGCGGTGCAGCCGGCTGATCCACCTGGACTGCGACGAGCTGGATGAGATCCGGACCCATATGCTGGCGCACCACGGCTTTGCCTGGAACGCCGGGAAAACGGTTTTTTACGGCATCTGTGAGCAGTGCCGGAAAGAAATGGCGGTCGGGAGCCGCGTAACCAATCCCCGGGGAGAGTAAGAATGGCGTTATTGACATGTAAGGACCTGGTGCTCGGATATGACGGACATCCTGTACTGTCCGGCATCAGTTTTGAAGTGTGTGCGGGGGACTACCTGTGCATTGTCGGTGAGAACGGATCGGGCAAGACGACCCTGATGAAGACTATACTGGGTCTGCAGAAACCGCTCGCAGGGAAAATTACCTTCGGCGACGGACTGAAACAGAACGAAATCGGCTACCTGCCGCAGCAGACAGACGTGCAGCGGGATTTCCCCGCGACGGTGCGCGAGATTGTGCTGTCTGGCTGCCAGGGGCGTATGGGACGCCGGCCATTCTACAACCGGGAAGATAAGAAGACAGCCGCGCAGAATATGGAGCGGCTGGATCTGTCCGCCCTGGCCGGCCGGTGCTACCGTGAACTGTCCGGTGGTCAGCAGCAGCGTGTGCTGCTGGCACGGGCCCTGTGCGCGACGCAGAAGCTGATCGTGCTGGATGAGCCGGTTTCCGGCCTGGATCCGCACGTTACCTCGGAGATGTACGGCCTCATCCGGAACCTGAACCGGGAGGACGGCATCACCGTTATGATGATTTCCCATGATATTACCGCCGCCCTGCAGGAAGCCACGCATATCCTGCACGTGGGCGAGGAGCTGTTCTTCGGGACGAAGGCGGATTATCTCGCGTCCCCGCTGGCGGCCCGCTTCCTGGCACTGAAGGGAGGGGAGCCGGTATGATTGAAACCCTGCGGATGTACATGCAGTATGACATGGTCCGGAATGCGCTGATCGTCGGCGTGCTGATTGCCCTGTGCTCGTCTCTGCTGGGCGTGACGCTGGTGCTGAAGCGGTTTTCCTATATCGGGGACGGGCTGTCCCATGTGGCATTCGGTGCCATCGCGATCGCGGCCGTGCTGCATCTGTCGGACGATATGGTGCTGGTGATGCCGGTTACGATCCTGTGCGCGGTGCTGCTGCTGCGGACAGGCCAGAAAACCCGGATCCGCGGCGACGCGGCGATCGCCATGATCTCCGTCGGCGCGCTGGCGGTCGGATACCTGCTGATGAATATCTTTTCCGCCTCCTCCAACCTGTCCGGCGACGTATGCTCGACGCTGTTCGGCTCCGCGTCCATCCTGACGCTGACGAAGGCGGAGGTGTGGCTGAGCATTATCCTGTCCGTTGTTGTGGTGGTGATTTTCCTGCTGTTCTACAACCGGATTTTCGCGGTAACCTTTGACGAGAACTTTGCCCGGGCGGCCGGGACAAAGGTAGAAGCATACAACCTGCTGATCGCGGTGGTGATCGCGGTGATCATCGTGCTGGCTATGAACCTGGTCGGCTCCCTGCTGATTTCTGCGCTGGTGATCTTCCCGGCCATGTCGGCCATGCGGCTGTTCCGAAGCTTCCGCGCGGTAACGATTGCTTCCGCGGTGCTGTCGGTCTTCTGTGCGCTCATGGGAATCCTGGTTGCGATCCTTGCCGACACACCGGTCGGCTCCACCATTGTGGGAATGGATATTCTCGCTTTCCTCATCTGCCTGGGAACCGCCCGTCTCCAGGGAAGGACATCCAAATGAGAAAAACCGGACGAATCCTGCTGCTCCTGGTCTTCCTGGCCGCACTGCTGTGGGCGGGAAGCGCCGCCGCGGAAAAACACAGCATCCTGCTGCGCTGCGCCTGCGGGGGACAGGCCGGCCGGATCGGCGGAAAGGCGGTCAGCCTCACCATTGAACCCCGCACGTCCTTCCGGGACGCGGAGGGTGAAACCTGGACGACAGGACAGCTGCAGGGCCTGCCGGGCTTCCGGCTGGAGCGGGCTGCCCTGCGCTTTACAGCGGCCGAAGCCGTCGGGCGGGGATCCGTGGAATATTCGCTGGCATGCGGGAATAAGGTGACCCAGCCGTGTACGGTGCCGGACGGGCATGTTCTCTGGGATGTGACGGATGCGGTCCAAAACTGGCTGGAAACCGGGGACAGCCTGAAGCTGATTCCGGTAAACCGGGGAAACGGGGAATACATCCGGGTGGAGGAAGGCTCTGTCTACCTGCAGCTGACCTTTACCGCGGACGGGGATGCCCCGCTCTTTCCGCTGGACCGTGCGGAACAGCAGGCATGGCTGGATGAGGCGCTGGGGATGCTGGAGGAGGAAAATCCCGTGCTCCGGCAGTACCGGGAGGTGGCCGGCAGCCTGGTCTCCGCGGAATATCCGCTGGGTGTTCCGTATTTCTTCAGCGGTGAAACCGGAAATGGCATGCTGAAACCGCGTGTTCCCAATCCCAATTCCACCACGCGCTATTTCCGCGCGGAACGGACATACCTGTACGGGCTGGACTGTGCCGGGTACCTGAACCTGGTGCTCTCGCGGACTAACCTGGGGCATGTGTCCATCGCAAAGATGATCCGGGACGGCCAGGGCGGAAAACTGCTGGCCGCGGACCCGTCGGAATGGCCGGAATTCCTGCTCCCGGGCGACCTGGTCGGCATGGACCACGGCCGGTACAACCATATTGTGATGTACATCGGGACCATGCGCACCTTCGGCTGGACGGAAGAAACGGCCGGGGAGGCGCTTCCCGTGCTGGATATGCCGCTGGTGATCCATTGCGGCAGCAATCCCTTCTACTACGAGCGGTATCAGGAATATATCCGTGAGTGCGGATACCGCAATACCTATCCGCCGGACGGGGGAGTAACGGTATCGGTGGTGCTGCCGGATGCAAAGAACGCGCCATACAGCATGAGCCCGCCCTGGGGATGGGGAGACGATTTCCGCTGGTACCTGCTGGACGGAAGCCCGCTGCTGGTGTTTCCGCTGGATACAGCCGACAGCCTGGTCTGGACCGGCATCCGGTAAGCTGTCCCGGAAAACCGGGATAATCATACTGTCAGTATAAAAATTTATATCTGATTCATATGGATAGTGCCTTTCCTTTCGGCTGGTCTTCCCGTATAATATGGGCAGACAGGGTGAAAACAGGAGGGTTCGCGGATGGAAGACATGCTGGCCGTAAATATCCGCACATTCCGGAAACAGCGGAGGATGACGCAGGAGCAGCTGGCGGAGGCGCTGGGTGTGACAGTGGGCGCGGTGTACAAGTGGGAAGCAAAGCTTTCCACGCCGGAGCTGAAGATGATCATGCAGATGGCGGATCTGTTTGATGCATCGGTGGATGTGCTGCTGGGGTACCGGATGAAGGACAACCGCCCGGAGGCAATTGTGGAACGGCTGTACCGGTACTGCCAGACCCTGAACCCGGCGGCCCCCGCGGAAGCGGAGAAGGCGCTGAGCCGGTATCCGAATTCACTCCAGGTGGTATATACGTGCGCGAACATTTACCTGACATACGGTTTTGCGCAGCATAACCCCGCTTTTTCCCGGCGGTCCCTGGAGCTGCTGGAACAGTCCCGGATCCTGCTTCCGCAGGGCGATACTTCCGATATCAGTGAGGAGACAATCCTCGGGACCATCGCGGATGTGCATTTCCAGCTGGGTGAGCTGGAGAAGGCGATGGAAATCCTGAAAAAGCATAACGCGGGCGGCCGCTTCAGCCATGTGATCGGTTCGACACTGGCAGCCTTTATGGACCGGACCGAAGAGGCGGTACCGTTCCTGTCGGAAGCGATGGCCAGGGGAATGATCTGCCTGGTCAACGCGGTCCTCGGGTATGTGTTTGTATACCGGTCCCGGGGAGACTGGAAATCCGCGCTGGACATCACCCGCCTGGGAAATACCCTGGTGGAAAGCCTGATGAAGGATGGAGCCCCGGGCTTCATGGAAAAGACTTATGCCGAGACCCGGCTGGTCCTGGCGTATACCCAGGCCAAAGCGGGCTTTCCGGAGGAATCCCGGGAATCTCTCCGGAAAGCAGCGGAACTGGCGGCACGGTTTGATTCCATGCCGAACTACAGCCTGCAGTCCATGCGCTATATGGAAAACGCGGAGCATACCAGCGTGTTTGATGAGCTTGGCGTTACGGCGTCCGACAGTATTGAACTGCTGCTCCGCCTGCTGGATGACGTGGAGTTTACCGCGCAGTGGAGGGAAGTTTACGCAGGGAGGGAACAATAACCCGCCTGGTTCAACAGTAGATTTGGAGGTGTATGAAGATGACCGGAAAAATCCCTTATTACAGGGCAACGGAGATTGCCGAAAAGAGCTGGAAGATTGAGAACGCGTGCTGCGAAAGCTCCTATGCGCTCTGCTACCTGGTGGAGGGGCGGGATTATGCCCTCCTGATTGATACGATCCTCGGCATCGGCAACCTGAAGGCGTTCTGCGAAACGCTGACGGACAAGCCGATCCGGCTGGTGAACACGCACTCGCATTCCGACCATGTCGGCGGCAATTTCTTCTTTGACCACTGCTATATGCATCCCCGGGATATCGGCTCCTTTCAGGACAGCATCGGCATTCCGAAGGAGAAAGTCCTGGAGATGGCGCAGGGTATGGTCCTGCCGGAATACCGGGATTTGATGGAGCCGGACGACAACTTCTCCGACTGGCACCCGATGAAGGTATACCCGGTCTGCGACGGCGATGTGTTTGACCTCGGCGACCGGCAGATTGAGGTGGTGGAGGTCGGCGGGCATACCCTCGGCTCCATCGTGCTGATTGACCATAAGACCCGGATCGCCTATGCCGGGGATGCCTGCAACGGAAATACCCTGCTGGAGTTTGACAACTCCCTGCCGGTGATTGCCTATCTGCGGGCACTGCTGCACCTGAAGGATCACCAGGCGGAATTCGACATGGTATACGGCGGGCATGAAATCTTTGACGCGTCCATCGTGGACGAGGGGATTGAAACCGTCGCGAAGGTGGTTGCCGGAACGGACGACCGCTGCGAGCGTACCGGCATCATGGGCGGTCCCGTGTTCTATGCCGCGGAAAAGGTGAAGGGCGGATATGAGCGCAAAGACGGGAAGCATTTCAACATGAGCTATATTCCGGGAAAAGTCCTGGGCCCGGATGAAACAAAACAGGTTTTCCGGATGGAGAACAGGTGACCGGGAGGCAAAAAGAATCACCGGCGCGGTTTCGCGCCGGTGCAGTTCTTTTCTGTGGAGTTTATTTGACCGGACGGATGGTGAGGTCGCCGGAGGTGGTGCCGACGGCGATCTTCGCGGATCCGTCACCGCAGGAATAATTGCCCTTGCTGCCGGCCAGCGGGATGTCTGTGTTTATCTTGCCGCTGGTGGCGTTGTGCTTCAGCGTGAAGCCGGGTTCGGCGGGCAGCTCCGCGGTCACATCGCCGGAGGTGGCGCTGACTGCCACGTTGTCAAAGCGCTTCAGGGAGATCAGGATATTCCCGCTGGTGGAACCGGCCGACAGGTCTCCTGCCCGGTCCGCAGTGATGCTGATCCTGCCGGAGGTGGACTTGGCGGCAACCTTTTCCGCTTCATCCAGGTCTGCGCTGAGGTCGCCGGAGGTGGAATTCAGGGTCAGGGTGCGGACCTTTCCGCGCACGATCAGCTTCACGTCACCGGAAGTGCTGCCGGCGGTGATGTCCGGGGCAGTGACGGAGGCGGTCACGTCACCGCTGGTGCTGTCCAGGGATACGCGGTCCGCGGTAATGGACGGAATATCGATTTCCGCGCTGGTGGCGCCGATCACCGCGCTTTTCAGCCTGGTGCCTTCCGGCAGGGTGATCACCAGGTGTTTTGCGGGGGTGTTCAGGCGGATGCCGGGCTTGTTGTACTGCACCTGCAGGGTGGTGCCTTCCACCTT
>JAFRTK010000015.1 GCA_017427165.1 Clostridia bacterium | reverse complement strand
TGCCGCCGCGATCCTCTATGAGACGCTGCGGGAAGAGGGTGCGGACGTCACCTGGCGCCTGCCCTCCCGGCACGCGGAAGGCTACGGCCTGAACGAGACCGCCGTGCGGGAAGCTGCCCGGGACTGCGGAATGCTGATTACCGTGGACTGCGGCATCGCCGGGGTGGAAGAGGTTGCCCTTGCGAAGTCCCTGGGGCTGAAGGTGATCGTAACGGATCATCACGCCCTGCCGGAAAAGCTTCCGGAGGCGGACGCCGTGACCAATCCCCTGCTCGGCGGATACCCCTGCCCGAACCTGTGCGGCGCGGGTGTGGCGCTGAAGATCTGCCAGGCGCTGCAGGGAACGGCCGGCGTGGAAAAACGGCTGGACCTTGCGGCGATTGCCACCGTGGCGGACGTCGTGCCGCTGCTGGATGAAAACCGGATTATTGTGGCGGAAGGGCTGAAGCGGATTGAAGGATCCGTGCGTCCCGGGCTGCGGGCGCTGCTGCGCGTTTCCGCCACCAACCCGCCGCTGCGCGCGGACCACCTGGCCTTCCGCATCGGGCCCCGGCTGAACGCCGCCGGCCGGCTGGAAAGCGCGGACATCGCCGAGCAGCTGCTGCTGACCCGGGATACAGAGGAGGCGGAAATCCTTGCCCATCACCTGGAGGACCTGAACGGCCGGCGCCAGCAGATGGAGCGGGCCACCACCGCTGAGGCGGACAAGCAGGCGCAGGCGCGCGCGGACTTTGATACCTCCCGGACGCTGGTCGTTTCCGGCGAAGACTGGAACCCCGGGCTGATCGGCCTGACGGCCGGGCGCCTGTGCGAAAGATACCACCGCCCTGTGGTGGCGCTGAGCATATCCGGCGATACGGCCACCGGCTCCTGCCGGTCCGTACCCGGCGTGAATATCTACGAGATGCTGAAGGCCTGCGAAGACCTGCTGGAGCGCTTCGGCGGACATGCCCAGGCGGCCGGCCTGACGCTGAAGGCGGAAAACATCGAAGCATTCCGGAAACGGCTGGACCGGGTGGTCCGGGAAAACAGTGATCCCGCATGCTTCGACCAGGTAAAGGAATACGACCTGGTGCTGCCCTTCCGGACCTGGACCCCCGCCGCACTGACCCGCCTTTCCGCCCTGGAGCCCTCCGGCTGCGGCAACCCGCCGCCCATGTTCCTGCTCACCGGCGTTTCGGTGCAGGCCATGCGGCGCGTGGGAAAGGATATGACGCACCTGCAGATGCAGCTGCTGTCCGGAGACACGATGCTCAAAGGCATCGGATTCGGCATGGGCGCCGCGGCGGACGCCGGCCTGCAGGAGATCGATATCCTCTACAAACCCGTGCTGAACGAGTTCCGCGGAAAAATCTCCGTGGAAGCGCAGGTAACTGCCCTGCTTCCGTCGAAATAATTATTTTCCCCGAATTTATAATGAAAGGAGGCTCGCACGATGGCATTCGCACAGAATGAAGCCATGAACCTGGAGCAGATGCTCAACCGCGTCCGGAAATACCACCCGGGCGAAGGATACCAGCTGGTGGAAAAGGCCTGGAAGTTCGCGGAAAAGGCCCATGAAGGCCAGGTCCGCAAATCCGGCGAGCCTTACTTTAACCACCCGTGCATTGTCGCGTCGATCCTGACCGACCTGATGATCGACCCGCCGACCATTGCCGCGGGCCTGCTCCACGACACCGTGGAGGACTGCGAGGACATCACGCTGGAAACCATCCGCACGGAATTCGGCGAAGAGGTCGCCGACCTGGTGGACGGCGTGACCAAACTGAACCGGCTGGACTTCGCCAACCGCGAGGAAGCGCAGGCGGAATCCCTGCGCAAGATGATCCTGGCTATGTCCCGGGATATCCGCGTCGTGCTGATCAAGCTGGCGGACCGGCTGCACAACATGCGGACCCTCCGCTACCAGCCGGAAGACCGGCGCCTGGCCATTGCCCGGGAAACGCTGGATATCTATGCCCCGCTAGCGCACCGCCTCGGCGTTTACGCCGTAAAGCAGGAGCTGGAGGACCTTTCCCTGAAGTATATCGATCCGGAAGGCTACCAGCGGATCGTCCACCTGGTGGGCCAGAAGCGGACCGAGCGCGAGGAAAGCATCCGCCTGGTCATCGACGAGCTTTCCGAGCGGCTGGATCAGCAGCATATCCACTACGATATCGACGGCCGGTCCAAACACTTCTATTCCATTTACCGGAAGATGGTGCTGCAGCAGAAGTCCTTTGACCAGATCTATGACCTGATGGCCATCCGCGTCATCGTGGATACCATTCCCGACTGCTACACCGTGCTGGGAATCGTGCACACCCTGTGGAACCAGGTGCCCGGCCGGTTCAAGGACTATATCTCCGTGCCCAAGGCCAACATGTACCAGTCGCTGCACACGACGGTGGTCGGCGGGCGCAAGGTTCCCTTCCCCTTCGAGGTGCAGATCCGCACCTGGGAGATGCACCGCGTGGCGGAATACGGCATCGCCGCCCACTGGCGCTACAAGGAAGGCTCCTCCCGCGAGGACAACCTGGACCACAAGCTGTTCTGGGTACGGCAGATGCTGGACTGGCAGACAGAAACCCGCGATTCCCGCGAGTTCCTGGACACGCTGAAAACCGACCTGTTCTCCGAAGAGGTGTTCCTCTTCACCCCCAAGGGCGACGTCATTTCCATGCCCAAGGGCGCGACCCCGCTGGACTTCGCCTACCGGATCCACTCCGCCGTCGGCAACCAGTGCGTCGGCGCGCGCGTGAACGGGCGCATGGTGCCGCTGGATACCACCCTGGCCACCGGCGACCGGGTCGAGATCATGACCTCCGCCTCGTCCAAGGGCCCGGGCACCGACTGGCTCCGCATCTGCAAAACGCCCCAGGCCAAGGCGAAGATCCGCCAGTTCCTGAAGAAGACGCTGAAGGAAGAGAACATCGCCCTCGGCCGCAGCATGATTGAAAAGGAATGCGTGCGCCGCGGCGTCCATATGAGCGATATCGTCAAGCCCGAATACTATGACGGAATGCTCAAAAAGTACGGCTTCCAGGAATTCGACGATATCTGCGGCTCCGTCGGCTACGGCGGAATGGCCGCGGTATATGTGGTCTCCCGCCTGATTGAGGAGCAGAAGGCCGGCGAGGCATCCGCCGCGCCGCCCGTATCCGTCCATGACATCGTATCCACCGAACAGCGGCTGAGCCAGCGCCGCGCCAACCACGGCATCGTGCTGACGGGCAACGAGGACCTGGATATCCCGGTCCGGTTTGCCAAGTGCTGCAGCCCCGTTCCGGGCGACGAAATCGTCGGGTATATCACCCGCGGCCGCGGCGTCGTGATCCACAAGGCGGAATGCGCCAATGTGGCTGCCGGCGAACAGGAACGCCGCATCCCGGTGGAATGGGCCATGGAAAACGAAGGCAGCACCTTCTATACCAATATCACGATCCTGGCCTATGACCGGATGAACCTGCTGGGCGAAATCGCCAACACCATCGGGGAGAACAACGTCTCCATCCGCGCCGCGTCCATCCAGGCCAGCGACAAGACCAAGATCTCCACCCTGAAGCTGACGCTCGACGTCCACTCCCGCGAGGAAATGGACCGGGTCATCAGCGCTCTGCGGAACAAGAGCGACATCCTGGATGTCTACCGTTCCAACCAGTAAACCGAAAGAAGGAACCTGCCATGCGCTGTGTTGTCCAACGGGTGACCGAAGCCTCTGTGACCGTGAACGGCGAAACCGTCGGCGCGGTCGGACCGGGGCTGATGGTGCTGATCGGCGTGTCCACGGAGGACACCGACGCGGACCTGAAATACATGGCGGAGAAGGTTCCGAACCTGCGGATATTCGACGATGAAAACGGCGTGATGAACCGCTCCGTAATCGATGCGGGCGGCAGCATCCTCGCCGTTTCCCAGTTCACGCTGTACGGTGACGCCCGGGGCGGCCGCCGGCCCTCCTATATCCGCGCCGCGAAGCCGGATGAGGCCAACGCCATGTACGAGCGCCTGGTCGCCGCATGGCGCGCCAAGGGCATCCATGTGGAAACCGGACGGTTCCGGACGGAGATGAAGGTCTCCCTCGTCAACGACGGCCCCGTCACCATCCTCATTGACAGTGAAAAGGCATTCTGACATATGATCATTACTGAACTGACCGTAGGCAGGGTCGCCACCTGCTGCTATGTCCTCGCGAAGGAAGACCGGGATGACTGCATCGTCATCGATCCCGGCGATGAGGCGGAACGGATCCGGAAGGCGGCCGGCGGCAAAAGGATTGCCGCCATTTTGCTGACCCACGGCCATTTTGACCATATCGCCGCTGCCGGCGCGCTGATGGACGAAGGCACACGCCTGATGGTGCATGAGCTGGACGCGCCGCTGCTCAGCGATCCGGAGCGCAACGTCTCCCTGCTGTTCGGCGGTCCGGCCGTGACAGCGCCGAAACCCACGGACCTGCTGCATGAAGGGCAGGAGCTGACCGAAGCCGGACTCGGCATCCGCGTGCTGCACACCCCGGGGCATACCCCCGGCGGGGCATGCTTCCTGATTGAAGGCCATCTGTTTACCGGGGACACGATGTTTGAGCACGGCTGGGGCCGCACCGACTTTCCCGGCGGGGACGAGCACGCGCTGTTTGTATCCCTCCGCCGTCTGATTCCCATGGTAAGGGACCAGCAGATCCCCTTCCACCCGGGCCATGACGCGTAAAAATCCAAGGAGTTTCCCGTATGCCTGAACTGACCGCCGCCCTCGAAACCATCCGGCCGGAGCTGATGAACGTCACCCGGCTTTTTGGCTTGCCCGAAAGCGTGTGGGATGAACCGGTCCGCTACCGGATGGATACCGAGGAAACCCCCGAAAAATATATCATCACCTTTACGGACGGAACGGATTCGGCTACCGGGGAAGCGGAAATTCCCTCCGATCCGGACCTGCGGGTACAGGCGCTGCACCGCCGCCGGGCCGCGCGCCGGCTGTGCAAGCAGACGCTGTACGACCTGTGCCGCAAAACCACCGGTATCCATCCGCCGTGGGGCAGCATGACCGGCGTCCGCCCGACCCACCTGATGCTCGAAGCCCTGGCGGAAGGCCTCACGCCGGAAGATGCCATTGAACGGATGGTGGACCGGTTTGACGTCCTCCGGCCAAAAGCGGAGCTGCTGGCGGAGATCGCGCTGACCCAGCGGAAGCTTCCCGCTCCCGGGGACCGGTGGATCGACGTATACATCGGCATCCCCTTCTGCACCACGCGCTGCGCCTACTGCTCCTTCTCCTCCGGAGAGATCGGGAACGGGCGCCTGGTTCCGCCGTATATGAACGCGCTGGAAAAGGAGATCCGCGGCTGCGCGGAAATCCTCCGCCGAAGCGGGCGTACGCTTCGCGCCCTGTATGTAGGCGGCGGCACACCGACCGCCCTGCCGGAGAATGATTTTCGCCGCCTTATGGCATTGATTGCGGAATGCTTCCCCGGTGCGCTGGAATATACCGTGGAAGCCGGCCGGCCGGACACCATTACCCGGGAAAAGCTGCGCGCCGTGCTGGACGCTGGCGTCCGCCGGATCTCCATCAATCCCCAGACCATGAACGACCGGACGCTGAAGGTGATCGGCCGGGCGCATACCGCCGCGCAGGTGGTGGAGGCCTACCGGCTGGCCCGGGAGGAAGGCATTCCGCACATCAATATGGACGTGATCGCCGGGCTGCCCGGGGAAAACGAAGGGGACTTTGCCCGCACGATGGAGGCCGCCCGCGCCCTGCGGCCGGAAAGCCTGACCGTGCACACCCTGGCCATCAAGCGGTCCTCCCGCATGAGCCTGGAAAACGCGCCCCTGCCGGACGGGGAAATGACCGCCCGTATGGTCGCCATGGGCATGGAGACCGCCCGTTCGCTGGGACTGGTACCGTACTACATGTACCGGCAGAAATACATGGCCGGCAACCTGGAAAACACCGGCTATGCCCTGCCCGGGCATGCCTGCCTGTACAACGTGGACATGATGGAGGAAACCTCCCATGTGCTCGCCATGGGCGCCGGCGGAATCTCCAAGCGGATCTGGCCGGAGGAAGGGCATATCACCCGCGCGCCGAACGTCAGCAACATCGAGGAATACATCCGCCGCACGGATGAGATGCTCGAGCGCAAGCGGGAAATCTTCCCGGAAGCATAACCTGGTTATATTCTGACTCCGCAAAACGTGCTGTTTTGCGGAGTTTTCTGCTTTTGATCCCGTTTTTGAAAAAAAATATAAAAAAATTTCCAAAAAGGCCAAAAAAACTGTCCACTTTTGGTGAGTTTTGTGTTTATATATATGGGTTGGCCGACAGACAGCCCTAAAAAACTCCTGCTGCCTGCCGGAGAACAATCCAAAATAAAGGAGAAATGAAGCCCCATGTCCCGATCCAAAGTACTCTGCCTGGTTATCTGTGTCATTCTTTTTGTCCTGTCCGCAGTCCCCGCACTGGCCAACGGCATCCGAGCCACGCTGACTGTCTCCGGCGGAACCGTAAAAGGCTCATGCGTCGCAACGGTTGATACCGGCTGCACCTCCAGAACGTCGATCTCCGTCCAGAAGAAGGTCAACGGCGTGTGGACGTACGCCGCCTCCGGCAGCGGAACGAAAACCGCTACCGCTTCCGGCTCCACCAGCGGCGCCACGGAATTCCGGGCTACTGCAGTACTGACGGTATACCGGGACGGTGTACAGGTGGATCGCGTGACGGTCACTACCAGCAATTAAGCCCGGGATCCGGTGAAGCCAACCTGCAAACAGAACCAAAACATAGAAATTGAATTGTTTGCGGGAAAAACAAGTCCTGGTATGTGACATCCCCTGTGATTTGTGATATGATGTTTGTCAAAGATGATGATTTGTGCGTATAAGCGGACCATCGATCGGTGAATGCAAATATCCTGTTCAAAGAGAGGGTGCTGGCGATGATTTCTTTAGTGGTTTTCGTCG
>JAFRTK010000014.1 GCA_017427165.1 Clostridia bacterium | reverse complement strand
TTTCCTTCGCTTTCCGCTTTTTCCACCAGGGCGGCAAAATCCCGGTAGTGCCATTCCGGTGTCGGCTTTTCACAGCCGATATCATGGAAGAAGCAACTGGGGATTTCCTTTTCCCGGAGATTCTTCTGAATACACAGGCTGCATCCCCGGTCATGGTTCACCGGATGGCACGGGCATTTCGTATCCGTACAGGTGCAGAATTCCTTTGGATCTTTCATCGGTTCAGCTCCTTTGGTCTGTCATCCCTGTACCAGGTCCGCTCCCATTTCATATGCCTTTTTCATTTCCTCCGGGAACACGGTTTCATGCCGCGCCTGCTTGGCTTCCGGGTCGAACATGGACCATGGCCAGTCGGTTTTGCTGTAATCCTTCAGCTGCAGCGTATCCCCGCTCACCAGGACCCGGGTCGGCCCCACAAACATGTTCATCGTCCGCCGGTAGCTCTCCAGCAGTCCCGCGTACATCGTGTCCGGCGCGTTGCTGGTCATAATCAGCAGGGCGGGTACCGGGTGTGCATTGCAGCACGGGGTTTCCGTGTTGTAGGTCAGGCTCTGGAAGATCAGCCGTTCATACAGTGCACGGAAAGAGGCGGTCAGGTTGGAAAGGTAGTTCGGGGATCCGATGATCAGGCCGTCCGCCTCCCGGATCGCGTCCAGCACGGGTGTCAGTCCGTCCCGGCAGATGCAGCGTCCCTTGTTCGCTTCCTTCTTGCACCCGAAGCAGGATATGCAGCCGGTATACTTCTCCAGCCGGAACAGGTCAAATCGCACAATCTCCGCGCCGGCGGATTCCGCTCCGCGCGCCGCCTCGGAAATCAGCATATCGGTATTCCAGCCCCTGCGCGGGCCGGCATTCACAACCACAACCTTCTTGCCCATGGCTTTCACCCTCCGCATCCGGTTTCATTTATGTCATCCGTGATGGTTCCGGTATCATCATACCATGGAACCGCGAAAAGGAAAACGGCTTATTCCCTGCCATCCGTACCATTCCCGTGCAGCCGGTCTTCAGGTCATTTCAGGTCGATATCCATGTAAATGGGAATATGGTCCGAAGCATTCTGCACGTCATGGCCGGTTACCGCGTTGTACAGCCGGACGTCCACGTTTCCTCCCACAAACAGGTGGTCAACGCACAGTTCGGTATCCCCGGGATCGGGCGGTACCTGGTATCCGAAGAAGGTGGAACAGCCGCGGACCAGCATCCCGGCCTCATACTTGGCGTCCCGCACCCCAGCCGCCTGCATGAATGCCGGATACAGTTCCGACTGCTCCGGGGTGTTGAAATCACCCGCCATGATGATCGGCAGGCTCGCGTATTTCTGTGCGGTTTCGGCGGCAAAGGCCGTCAGCTCCGACATGTTGCGCGCATAGTTTTCGGGCTCATCCCGCGGTGCGGGATGCGTGTTGGTCATCACAAAGCGGGTGCCGTCGGACCTTCTCTCAAAAACGGCAACCGAAAATACCCGGGAGGGGCTCTTGTAGTCCAGGTCCAGGATGTACTCCTCCACCAGGCTCACGGTCTGCGGATTGTACAGGAAACAGGTGGTATTGTACATGAACCCGTCGGCATTGCTCTTCCGGCAGGCCGGCGCGTAGATGCCGGTGTCCACCAGGATGGGCGTCAGTGCCTTGTGCCATTTGGCCCCCGCCTCCTGGAGGGCCGCCACGTCCGGCATGTAATACTGCAGGATTCCTGCCACAATCTCATCCCGGCCCTTCACCGGAACACGGCTCCAGTCCGGATGCAGGATATTGTAGGACATGATGCGGAGGCTCGCGCCCTCCGCCAGTCCGGGATTGTCGTCCGGTTGTTCCGCAATGCCCGGTAAAATCAGGCACAGCGTCAGGGCCAGGGCAAGCAGGCAGGCAGTCCGGGTTCTGTGCTTCATGGCGAAATCTCCCTTCTGAATATGGGCGGATCGTTTTCCCTCTCGGGTCCCGGATCTGTTCAGCCGGATCCTTCCTCCACAGAGATCATCACGTCGAACAGGCCGTCCCTGCCGGGATGAATCCGCAGGTTCTCCGCTTCAAATCCGGGAGCCGGGTTGAACACAGGTCCTTCGTAATCGATTGCCGTGGTGGACGTGATGCGCAGCCGGCCGCCGATCAGGGCGCTGCGGCCGGAAACAGCCGTCTCCCCGCCGTTCCGGATCACCGGCAGGATCAGCGATACCCCGGTTCCGGCGCCGGATGCAAGCCCGCCTTTCACAGACAGGCCCTGTTCCGTCAGCGTATATTCCAGGGTGAATGCCTCCCATTCCGCGGACGGCCGGTGGGATATATCGCACAGGGTGCCCGCCGCGCGGATGACAACCCGGTCATCAAAAGCCTCAGCGGCAATCTCCGTTCCCAGGTCGTATACCTGGGACCGGGTCGTTCCGTTCTCCTGTCTTTCCAGTCTTGGGCACAGGGAACCCAGCAGCTTTTTCTTTCGCGTCAGCTGCTGGTTCATCGGCTCACGCATGGAAAAATCCGTATTGGCCGCCGCGAACACCGGCCCGTATGCCCGGTGCCACAGCAGGGTGACCGCCCCGCCGGACGCGTGCCCGCCCTTCATGTACGGGAAATCCCCGGCGCACACGGTCATCCGCCAGCCGCCGCAGCGAAGCCGGTATGTTCCGGTTTCCGGATAATGCTTCAGCATCTCCGGGTCGTCAGCAGGAAGGGCCGTGGGTTCGAATTCCACGATGCCTTCGTCCAGGGCCTGGGCCAGGACCTTGGCGTGGCAGAACGCGTGATGGACACAGGCCGGTTCTCCGTGGCGCCGGTAATGCGGTCCGCCATACAGCAAACCGTCCGTGCAGCGCCGGTACAGCATCAGGTTCCGGTATGCCGCCTCCGCGAATACCGGATCGGTTTTCCCCAGTGCGTTCAGCATCGCCTGGCATCCGTCGGCGGTGCGGCTTCCCCAGTAGGTCCATTTGAAATTGCGCGATCCGAAGCTGTTGTCCCACGCACCGTCCGGAAGCATCAGGTCCAGGTGGGCCTTTGCCGCCTTCCGCACAACGGCCATCACATCTTCGTCCTGCATTGCCCGGGCATACTCAAAAAGGGACGGGAGCGTTTCCTCCACATTGTAGCCGATATCTACCGCGCTCCCGCCCCGTACCGTGGCGTTTTTCTCCAGGCTCCCCTCACCGTGTACCAGTCCCTGCTCCGTCACACACCGGCAGGCAAAACCGGCCAGTTTCCGGGCCTGTGCAGTCATCGCGGCCCGGCTGTAACAGCATCCGATCAGCGCCATTGCGGCCGCGTTGGCAGCGATATAGTTGATGTTGAATTTCTTTTCCGGGGAAATGCCGTCCTGAAGCCACCCGGCCATTCTGAACAGGCGGTCTTCCCATTCTTTTCTTTCTCCCGCTTCCAGCAGCTGTCCGTGATGCCGGAGTGTCTGGAACAGGCTGATGGCGCCGAATACGGTGGTGCCGTTCCACGCGCTCTGCGAATCATTGTACATGCTGCCGTCATCGCAGAGCATGCAGGATGACCACCGGAAGAGTTTCCGCGCGGCATCCAGGTACTTCGTCTCTCCGGAAAACTCCGCCATCGCCATCAGCGGGTAAACCGCCTCGTGGCAGCGTCCGTGGATGGCCGTGCACGCCGGGCACAGGATGGCGCCGTCGACAGACGGATGGGCGGGATCGTCCACCATACATGCCAGCAGGGCATCCAGCCATTCTTTCAGAAGCCGGTAATACTCGTCTCGGATGCAAGCGCTCATTGTCTTTCTCCTTGTCCTTCGGCCGGGCCGCCGCAGGTTCGTCTTTCGTCCGCAGTTTTTCCTTCTGTTCCGGGCTGTTTTCCGGTTCCATTTGCCGGGATGGTCGTGTATAATGAATGCAGGTATAGAAGGCATATGCATATCGGCAGATTATCCGCGGAATGATTCCGGATCCATGAAAGGAGTCACAGTTTCATGTCGGAAGAGTATCTCGTTTCCCATCCATGTATCACCCGTTATCCCGGAAACCCGGTACTGACCAGCGGGGATGTCCCGTATTCCAGCGACCTGGTCTTCAATGCGGGCGTAATCCCCTGGCAGGGCGGTTATGCCATGGTATTCCGCAACGATTACGGCTATATCGGACGCGCCAGCTTTTCGGGAACCAACCTGGGACTGGCCCTCAGCCCGGACGGCCTCCGCTGGCAGGTGGAGGAGCAGCCGGTTTTCTCCGTAAAGGATGATGAAATCCGTCGGGTTTATGATCCGCGGCTCACGGTGGTTGACGGCGAAGTTTATATGACTTTCGCGGTCGATACCCGGCACGGCCTGCGGGGCGGCATCGCGCATACCGCCGACCTGCATCATTTTGAGATCTTGTCCATGAGCGTGCCGGACAACCGGAATATGGTCCTCTTCCCGCGGAAATACCGGGGGATGTATATGCGCCTGGAACGCCCCATGCCCGTTTACAGCCGGGGCCATAAGGACCGGTTCGATATCTGGTGGAGCGAAAGCCCGGATCTCATTCACTGGGGCAATTCCCACCTTGTGGCCGGCGTGGAGGACTTCCCTTTCGCCAATGATAAAATCGGTCCCGGTGCGCCGCCTGTGTACACGGAAAAAGGCTGGCTGGCCATTACGCATACGGTGGATATTGATCCGGAACGCGGAAAAAACGGCTGGGAGGACCGCTGGACCAAGCGTTACTGCGCCGCGGCCGTCCTGCTGGATCCGGATGAACCGTGGAAAATGACCGGGTGCACCCGGGTGCCCCTGCTGGCGCCGGAAACGGAATATGAAGCGCAGGATGGTTTCCGGCAGAACGTCGTTTTCCCCACCGCCGCAGTCCCGGTTTCAGGCGGAAAACTGCGGATCTATTATGGTGCCGCGGATACCGTAATTGCGCTGGCCGAAGCAAAGACCGACGACATCATCGCCCTTTGCCTGCAGGAATAACAGGCGGAACAGAATATTGGACAGATCCGGCGGTACGGCTTTCAGCCGTACCGTTTTTCCGTTTTACCCGGCATCCGGCGCAAACAGTCCGGCGTGTTCATGGACCATGGCGGCGTAAAGCGTTGCGGTCCAGCCGTAATCCCGGATGGTCTGTGTAATCCTTTTGGAGCCGATATACGGAATAACCGGCGTGCC
>JAFRTK010000013.1 GCA_017427165.1 Clostridia bacterium | reverse complement strand
GGTTTTCCCCACGGAAATCGCGTTCCGGAATTCCTCCTGCATTTCCGGCAGGTCATTGTTGATCGTACAGAAAAACCGTGTCACCGGCAGGGATTCCGCCGCGTAGTAAAACCCGCCGTCCAGGAATCCGTAATTCAGCAGGGTCGGATCATCCGACTGCCGGATCGTCTCCGCAAACCGGTACGGCGGCATTTCATTTTTCTCTGTGCCCAACAGGTATACATTCCGGCTCCATGCCCGGGCTGCCAGGGGAGAAAGTGCGATCAGCACCGCAGTCAGCACCGCCGCGGTCCGGCGGAACAGGCGCGTCCCGCTCACAGCCCGGGGGATCATTGCGAGCAGTGCGGCAAATCCGAGCATGCCGAAGGCCGCCATGACGATTGCATAATACGGATACCTCCGCCCGCTCGCGTAGGTGAATATGAACAGGAGCACCACGCCGGCTGCGCAAGCCAGGGCTTCCCGCCACCGTTTCCGGGCTGATGCAGGCAGCCAGATCAGGCCCAGCACACCCGGGATGGACCATGTCAGGTTGTTCAGCAGGTTCGGCAGCGGCATCGGATAGATTCCGCCGCGGATATTCTGCGAATATTGGGTCAGGTTATCCACGAAGTACACCTGCCACAGTGCGGGCAGTGCGCCGGCCAGGGCGTATCTCGCCAGGACCGCCGCCGTAAGCAGCGCCGCTCCCGCCAGTGCGCAGGCCGCCATCCGGATCAGGTTCTTCCCGTGGTAATCCGCGCAGTCCCATACCAGAACAGCAATCCCCAGCCCGGCGTACAGGCCGCAGAAGGTGTATTTGGTCCAGAGCGCCGCGGCCGCGCAGGCGCCCAGCAGAACGGTCTGCCATGCTGTCAGCGGCCTCCGCTCATGCATGGCCTTCAGCACAATATACAGGGAGACGGCAAACACCGGCAGGAACAGTTCCTCTGCGCTGCCGCCATGGGAAAACGCCGGGGAAAGGGGAATTCCGATTCCAAGTCCGGCAGCTGTCAGGCCGTAGGCAAACGAATTCCCGGACAGGACTTCCGCGGTTCTCCCGCTGAAGTAGAGGAACGTGGCAAAGCAGGCCGCTTCAATCAGGAAAACGCCCAGGAAACTGGTTTCGGAGATCCATGCTGCCAGTGCGAAAACTGCGTACAGCAGCGGCCCTTTCTGCTCATACAGGTCCAGGTACGGCGTCAGCCCATGCCGCATCCCCCGTCCGACCGTGAAGAAGCAGTTTACGTCCACCCAGTCATTCATCGGGTACAGCGGAGAATTTTTCGAGCAGATCAGGAGGATGCCGGCAGAAATCAGGCAGACCAGGGCAATTCTGCCCATCGTGCAGGCGCGTGCCTTTTTCATACCGTTCATCCGCATCCTCCTTATCTGTCACCGTTCGTTATTCCGCCAGCACAGGATGCTCCGGCTGATTCCGCAGATGCAGAATGCCGCAAGCAGCCATCTGGAAATACCGTTGTCCACAAAGTTCATCATCGGATTGAACTGATCCAGCACCAGGAATACCAGGAACATGATCCCGAATATCACCGTCAGGTGGTTCAGCAGTCCCCTTGCTTTACCCATCATTCCGCACCTCCGCGATCAGCAGCGCGTCGCTGCTTTCCCTTCCGCCGCCGGACGGATTGTTGATCACTTCATTCCCCCATACCATGATGGAGGAGTTTCCTCCGTCCAGGTTATAGGCTGCGGTGCAGCCCAGGGTATCAAACAGCCGGCTCAACCGGGGAAGGCTGATTCCGGAGGATTCCCCGCGTCCGTCCACCACCACCAGGCAGTAATGGCCCGGCTCATAGTATCCGATCGCGGTTCGCGGATTGGCGTTGATAATCCGGTTGGTGCTCGCAAACTCGGTAATGGGGTCCCCGCCGGCATCCAGCAGTGCCGGCCCGAATGTCCAGGCCTGCCATGCGCCGTCCTCCACCGCCTCCTCCACGGAGAAGGAGGATCCGGGCATTACCTTCATGCTTCCGTCATAGTATAGCACACATACATCGCAGTTGGTGGGATTGGCCCGGTAAATCACGCCGTTCCGGATCACCACACCCTCGGTTGTGTTGCCGTAATAGTCGCCGTTTACCGCCAGCAGCGCGTTGTTCAGCACGGCCATATCCTCAATGCTGTCCCGGAATCCGGAACCGTAGGTATCCCCTGCCAGTGCGGTCCGGAAGCAGTCAATATCCCGCACATAGATATCCGCCACATAGTAGGTCAGGTTATCTTCATTCACCTCATCCACCGTAATCGAGATATCCGGGCTGGTATAGCTGTTTTCTGTCACAGTCACGGAGTCCGTAAACCGGTCCGCGAATTTCTCCGCCAGCGGGGTTTCATCCGCTGGTTCCGCACTGGCTTCTGCGGTTTCATCGTTCTCCGTCAGGGCGCTTCCGCCTTTGGAATTCATTCCGCTGCTCTTTCCGCTTTTCCGGCTGTTCTGCCGGGAGCTGGACTTCCGTCCGCCGGAATCGCTTCTCCCTGAGGAGGCGGTTGTCAGGACGGTCGGCCGGTATCCTTCCGTCTTCTCGGCTGCTGTTGTGGCGGAGGCGGTTTCATCGGTCTCCGGTTCAGCTGCCGCCGTCCGGTCTTCGGCTTTGGCTTCGGTTGTTCTCACCTCTTCTGCCTCCGGAGCCGCCGTTTCCTCCGCCTGCACCGGCCGGATCGTCTGCACATTCAGGCTCTGCTGTGCACGCGGCAGCACATGGTGGAACAGGGCAAAAACCATCAGGGCGAGTCCGGCCGCCGCCGCGTCCAGCAGCAGCTTCCGGATCATCGGATGTTTCCTTCTCATAAACTTTTCTCCTTTCCGGAGGGATTCATTACAGCTGCAGCTGCGGTTCCGCATAAGGCAGGACTGCAATCTCCAGGTTGCTGTTCCGGGTCCGCAGCTCATCAATCAGCTTCTTCTCCTCCGCCGGATTCCTCATCCGGATTTTGAATGACAGCCGGTACATGCTGCCCATTCCGGTGGTTTTCACGCCCACGTTCTCCGCCTGCTCCAGGTAGCGGGCGAAAGGCTCTTCAAATGCCCGCGTATAGTCCAGGGATTCCGGAATCGTGATGTTCAGCAGTTTCTCGCTGTGCATGCTGCTGTGGTCAAACAGCTTTACGCCGGAAAGGGCCAGGAGAATCAGGCCCATGCATACCAGGATCAGCACACCGTAGGCCGCATAACCCATTCCGAAGGCGCATCCGGCTGCCATGGCGATCAGGACTGCCGTAATCTCGTCCGATGTTCCCTGGGCGGAACGGAACCGGGTCAGCGCAAACGCGCCGCCGAAAGCTATCCCGGCGCCAATGTTGCCGTTGATAAACGTCAGCACCAGGCCGACCACCAGCGGCAGCACCGATGTCACAATAAAGAACCGGCGGTTTGCCCGGATCCGGAAGCTGATCAGCCAGGAATACAGAACCCCGGAGCAAAGTGCGGCAGCAGCCGTCAGCAGCAGCTGAACCGGTGTGACCGTCGCGGAATAAATCGAATTGAACATAGCCTTTTTCTCCTCACTTGCGTTTCGTATTTGCGGATTGCTCATCCGGCAATCCGGAATCCCGGAAGCACAGCCGGTCCCACGGACTGCCGGCTGTATGCCTCTCCGTATTTGGAGAAGCTGGTCTTGTAAATCTGCCCGGCATCCAGGATCGCGGTCAGCCACAGGGGCATTGCGCCCTGTACCTTGATTTCCAGGATGGTGTCCCCGTCCGGCAGCAGCGGAAACCCGTCCATGGAACTGGTCAGGTTCATGGCGTCCGTCCGGTACCGGGGATTGAAATCAATCGTCAGCCGCAGGTCCCCGCCGGGTTCAAAATATGCCACCCGGTCATAGATGATCAGGCAGGCTGGCCGGAGCAGTCCGTAGCTGTCACGGAACCATTCCAGTTCCCCGCTGATCTGCCGGTCATCAAACAGTCCGTTTTCCCCGGCAAAGAACCGCCGCACCTCCGGCAGGGTCGCCTGGACCCGCCGCTTGTAGACAATCCCGGAAGCCTTTCGTTTCAGTTCCAGGAAGACAGGGGATTCTTCCGTTGCGATCCCATAGGAGCGGAGCCGCAGCTTTTCCTTGAACGCCGGCTTGTCCAGCGAAGCCCGGACCAGTCGGAAATCCGGTGTGTCATAGTACAGCGACGCAATCGATGTCAGCCCGTACCGGTCCGGTTCCATATGTCCCCTGAGGCAGCTGACCAGGAAAGCCGTCTGTCCCCGGTCCAGCAGGTATTTCAGTTCATAGCGTTTCATCACCTGGATGGCGCTTCCCGTCTCCGTACCCATGGTGGATTCTCCTTTCCTTTTTACCAGCCTCTCCGGCCGCCTCCGCGGCCGCCGCGGCCGCCGTTATCGCCCGGATTGCCGTTCCAGCCGTCCGCAGGCGGAGTGCTGTCTCCGTTGTCCTGGGGCATATTCCATCCGCCGTTCCGGCCGCCGCCCCATCCGCCGCGGCCTCCGCCGCCCATCATCTGGTTCGGAATGGAGGACGCCTGCTGGCCGTTGATATAAACCGTTCCGCCGTTGAACGAAACCATTCCGTCATAGTCGAAGGTGCTGTTTCCGTTCACGCTGATCATGCCGCCGTTGATGTACAGGCTGCCGTTGGAATCCACTCCGTCGGTATCCCCACCGCCCATGGTGACGTTCACGGTTCCCCCGTTGAATTCAACCGCCACCTCAACCGCGGTGGACTTCCGGGCCGCGTTGATGCCGTCATCCGAAGCCGTGATATTGATCGTGCCCCCGTTCACCTGGATAAAGGATCCCTCAAGGCCTTCCTTCGCGGTAATCGAAAGCGTACCGTCATCAATCTGCACCACGGATGTCGCGTGTATGCCGTCATCCCCGCAGGTAATGGTCATGGTACCTCCGCCGATATAGATATATCCCTTGCTGTCGTCATCGCTGTTCTCGGCATGGAGCCCGTCCGTTCCGGCCCGGAGGCTGAACGTTCCGTCCTTGATCCGGATGGAATCGTTGGCTTCAAATGCCTTGGAGCTTGCAGTGATGGTATAGCTTCCGCCGGTGATCTTCAGATCATCCTTGCACACCACGCCGTTGTCCGTGGACTGGATCGTCAGTTCAGCTGTCCCATTCATCACCAGGTCAGTCCGGCTGAATACCGCGCCGTCGGTTTTGATGCTTCCGTCCGTCCGGAATGTCCCGTTCACCGTCAGGGAGCTGTCTTCCGCGGTCGTGATGAACACCTTGTCCGCGTTGTACGCATAGATGCAGGGGAAATCGCTGTTGGTGATGTGCAGGTCCTGCAGCACCAGCTGCACCTTGTCATCGTCTCCCGCTTCCACATAAACCGTAGCATTGGAGGCCGTCCCGGTCAGCACATAGGTCCCGGCTTCCGTAATCCGGATTTCCTTCCCATCTTCCACGGTCAGGGAAACTGCCTTGTCCAGGTCCGCCGTCTGTTTCAGGTCCCGGTCGGTAAACAGGTCACTGCTTTTGTACACCGGCGTTCCGTTTTCCGCCGAGGCTGACGGCAGTATTCCGGAACCTCCGGCAAAGATCATTGCTGCAAACAGGAATACGGCCGTAACAGTTGCCGCCATCCTGGTGAATGTGCGCTTCATTTTCATATTGGGGCACCGCCTTTCCTTTCGTTGATGGTGCCATTGTAAAAGAGGTTCCTAAAATGAACCTAAACTCCAAAAAGAAAATTTCCGGCCGGATCAGACCGGCCGGAATCCCTTTATTCTCCGATTGCTGCGCGCACGCAGCTTTCAATATCGCAGGCTCTCCGCAGCAGCCTTTTCCGCCGGATGTCCTCCCCAACCGGCCACTCCATCAGCTTTTTAATCCTCCCCAGGGCGATGGTCTCACCAAACCGGTCCTTCCAGCCCCGGTACAGCGTATTGTACCATGCTTCCAGTTCATCCCCGCTGGCTTCAGGTCCGCCGCGCAGCCGGCGCGCCAGAGCCGGATCCGCCAGAAGCCCCCGGCCGATCATCACCGCCTCTGTTTCCGGGCAGCGTTCGGTCAGCTGCTTTACGTCATCCGTTGTGCGCAGGTCCCCGTTGTACACCGGGTGCGGAATCCCCTTCCGCAACGCCAGTTCAAATGCCTCCGGATGCGTCTTTCCGGTGTACTGTTCCCGGGTGGTCCGCGTGTGGATGGTCACATGCGCGAACGGGTATGAAGCCAGGATGTCCAGGATTCCCGGCCATTCCTCCGGGCTGTCATAGCCGATCCGGGTCTTCACCGAAAGCGATACAGGCAGCGTATTCGCAAACACCCGGTCGAAAAAGGACCGCAGATAATCCGGATCGCGCAGCAGTCCACTGCCCCGTCCCCGCTTCGTCACCGTCGCGGACGGGCATCCGATATTCAGGTCCGCCGTGGAATAGCCGCATTCGCTGATATAATACAGCCAGGCGGACAGCTGTTCCGGGTCCCGTGTCAGCGCCTGGGGCAGCACGTTCAGTCCTTCATTTTCATCCGGCGATACATCCCGGATTTCCCGCGTCAGCAGGGACAGGGACTGGGTCAGCTTGTGAAACGGCAGGCAGTATACGTCCACACCCCCGAATATCCGGTGGTGCACCTGCCGCAGGATTCCGTCCGTAACGCCTTCCATCGGCGCGAAATAGATCTTCAAGCTGTTTCCTCCCGTTCACATGAAAAAGCCGTCTCCCGGCGGCTCATTCTATCATGGTCCCTCCG
>JAFRTK010000091.1 GCA_017427165.1 Clostridia bacterium | reverse complement strand
GCGGAGCGGGTGGGATTCGAACCCACGTGACGTTGCCGTCAAACTGATTTCGAGTCAGCCCCGTTATGACCACTTCGATACCGCTCCATGGCAACGGCGGAATTATATCACAACGAAGTCGGATTTGACAAGGAAAATGGAAAATGCACCTGCATTGGCAGGTGCATGAATCATACTTGCGGGTGGGATTCGAAGTCCCGTTCGCTCAATGGTCGCCCGGAGTCCTTGGAGCGGACTCCGTTCTCCCTTTCGCGCTAACAAACTTGCCTCATTTCCGGCTTCGCCGGACAGCGCACTGTGCTGGCATTCGGCTCGTTTGCCACGGACGTTGCCGTCAAACTGATTTCGAGTCAGCCCCGTTATGACCACTTCGATACCGCTCCATGGCAACGGCGGAATTATATCATAACGGGCCGGGCTTTGGCAAGGAAATTGAAACGATGGGGCACTCCCTGGTATTTCACTTACCCTTCAGTCCGCTTACCCGGGCGTAGGCTGTGTCCAGGGTTTGGTTCAGGATTTCATTCAGGTCGCTGTTTTCGAGGATGCGCATGCCGGCTTCCGTGGTTCCGCCTTTGGTGCAGATCTGTTCAATCAGCTGTTCAAAGGTGGTATCTCCGTTCCGGACGGTCTCAATCACATTTTCAAATACGCGCAGGGTGATTGCTTCGCTGATTGCGGTGTCCCCGGTCAGCCGGGTGCAGGAATCCCGGTAGGCTTTCATCAGGGTCGCCGTAAACGCCAGCCCGCTGGCCGCGGTGATGGTGATGCTCTCCAGCTTTTCCTCCGGCAGGGGAATGAGATATCCCAGGGGCCGGAACAGGTCCATTACTTCTTCGGATATGGTCTGGCCATTTTCCCAGCTGACGCCGATCACGCCTTTGCAGATGGAGATTCCTACCGTGGGCATCATCCGGGCCAGGCGGTATTCGCTGCCGGTGTTTTTCAGCATCTTCCGCATGTCATCCAGGGTCACGCCGGCCATCAGGCTGATGATGGTTTTGCCGTTGAGGTCCGTTTCCCCGATCTCCGCCAGCACTTCCCCGGCATTCTGCGCCTTGACCACCAGGACGATGATATCCGCTTTTGCGGCCAGTTCCTTTTTGTCCGTGGTGATTTCCATCCCGGGATATTTCTGTTTCTGTGCTTCCAGGGTTTCTTTGCTCCGGGCGTTCAGGATGATCTGCTCCTGTTTCATGCCGCTTTGGGTCAGGCCGGCAATCAGGGCTTTTCCCAGGTGCCCGGCTCCGATGATTCCGATCTTCATCCGGTTTCTCCTTCAGGAAAGCACCTGCCGGGCGGCAGGTGCTTTTTTGTTTTGTGTTTTGTGTTTGTATGGATCAGTCAAATGTGAAGCTGTCGAATTCGGTGTTTTCGCTGTCCTGGCGCATGATGAAGCGGAAATATACCGCGTGCTTTCCGGTGACGGCGCTCATCAGGTCGGCGGTTTCGGTGCGAGTGCCCGCGTTCATGTAGAGGCGGGCGATTTCCTTGCCGTCATATGCGTCAATCCGGACACTCACGGATACCGGAACGTCGGTCCGGAGGTTCACGGTCACGGTCTTCGGGGTGTTCGGTCCGAACTGCAGGTAGCGGAAGCCGGCGGTGAGGCCGTCGGAAACGTTCTTCACCGGCGCGGAGATATCATCCCGCTGTTCGTACACCGGGGCGATATACGCGTTCTGCTTGCCGCCGTGCAGGTGGCAGGCATAGCCGGCGGAGATCCACATCCGGGCATCCAGGCCGTTGATGTGCGCGCCCTGGGAGGTCATTTCCACCGGGCAGGAGGATACGGGCTCGCCGTCTTTGTAGGTGATCTTTCCGAGGTAAATTTTCCCGTCCTTCCCTTCCGCGGCGTCGATCGGCTCCAGCATTGCCTGGCGGGAATACTCGTCCGTGCCGGTCTGGCGGTGGTAGAACACATACCACTGGCCATTCACCTGCATCACGGAACCGTGGTTGTTGCCCCAGCGGTAGGACATGGTATTGAAGCCGTGTTCCCCGGGGATGATCTCGCCGCCGTTGAAGCTGATGTCCCCGCCGTCGCGGAAGCCGTCCAGCGGGTGGTCGCTCCACTTGTAGGACAGGAAACCGTTGCAGTCCTCATAGATGCCCAGTGCGGGCACATGGCGGTTCACACGGCGGGAATAGATAAACACATATTTTCCGAAGATCTTCCGCGGGCTGGATGCTTCGAAGAACGCGTCGTCCCCCACGCAGCCGTCATCCGGCGCCCACTGCGCCCGGCAGTGCGGGATCGGGTTCTCCCGGATGGTGCCGGGTTTGATCGTCGCCATGTCGTCGTTCAGCTCGGCGCACCAGCTTTTGCAGAAGCCCCAGTAGGCGTACACGCGCCCGTCGTCATCCACGAGGATGCCGGGGTCGAATTTCAGTTCCGTCTCCACCGGGTCGGTGAAGGGTCCCCACGGCCTGTCGGACTTTGCCACCATGATGCGGGATCCGCGGCGCTCCGCCGCGTACATGTAATAGGTGCCGTCCTTTTCCACCACATCCGGCGCGTACAGGGGGCTTTCATCCAGCGCCTTGTAGCATACGCCGTGGCAGGTCCAGTTCGTCAGGTCATCCGCCGGCGCGGACCAGACGACGTAATCCATTCCGCAGTATTCGGTCTTCAGGGTGTCGTGGGAACCGTACAGGTATACCCGCGTTTCCCCGTTGTACGTAAAGGTGCGCGGTTCCCCGTCCGGCACGTGCTCCCACAGCGGCATATAGGGGTTGGCTCCCCGGATCCATTTCTTTTCACTCATGGCGGCTTTTCCTTTCGGCTTGTTTGGTTCCATTAAACGCCCGGAAAGCCCGCCTG
>JAFRTK010000090.1 GCA_017427165.1 Clostridia bacterium | reverse complement strand
TTCCTGGTGATCAGCTGCCCGTGCGCGCTGGTGATCAGCATTCCGCTGAGCTTTTTCGCCGGAATCGGCGGCGCCGGCAAAGCCGGCATCCTGGTGAAAGGCTCGAACTACCTGGAGGAACTGTCCCGGACGGGCGTGATGGTGTTTGACAAGACCGGCACGCTGACGAAGGGTGAGTTTGAGGTGGCGGCGATCCATCACTGCCCGATGGAAGAGGAAGAACTGCTGGAATATGCCGCACTGGCAGAATCCGCTTCCTCCCACCCGATTGCCGTGAGTATCCGGAAGGCGCACGGGAAGGAACTGGACCTGAGCCGTGTGAGCGATGTGGAAGAGATCAGCGGCAACGGTGTGCGCGTGCGCATTGACGGGAGGGAAGTCGCCGCCGGCAACGGCCGGCTGATGGAACGCCTGGGCATCGCCTACCATGACTGCCACCGGACCGGAACAATCGTCCATATGGCCATCGACGGGGAATACGCCGGGCATATTGTGATTTCTGACATCGAAAAGCCGGCGGCAAAGGAAGCCGTGCGGGCGCTGAAAAACGCCGGCGTCCGGCAGACGGTCATGCTGACCGGGGACCGGAAAGCCGTGGCGGAGGAAACAGCCGCGCGCCTGGAGATCGACCGGGTGTACAGCGAACTGCTGCCCGGGGACAAGGTGGAACGGGTGGAGGCGCTGCTGGCGGAGAAGCAGGGACGCGAAATCCTGGCCTTTGCCGGGGACGGCATCAATGACGCGCCGGTGCTGAGCCGGGCGGACCTGGGTATCGCCATGGGCGCCATGGGATCGGACGCGGCGATTGAGGCGGCGGATATCGTGCTGATGGACGACAATCCCCTGAAAATCGCCAAAGCGATCCGGATTTCCCGCAAATGCATGCGGATTGTGTATGAGAATATCGTGTTTGCCATCGGGGTAAAGGCGGTATGCCTGATCCTGGGCGCACTGGGAATCGCCAATATGGGACTGGCGATCTTCGCCGATGTGGGTGTAATGATCATTGCCGTGCTGAACGCCATCCGAGCGCTGTTTGTCAGCCGGCTGTAAGAAGGAAAGGAGCTGGAACGGATGGAGAATAACCGACTGCCGCATCAGCATGACCTGAACGCGGAACGGATTTTTGACCACATGCCCGCGCCGGAGGAGTTTGCCGGGGCGGCGGAGATGTTCCGCCTGATGAGCGACGGAACCCGGATCCGGCTGTTCTGGCTGCTGTGCCACTGCGAGGAATGCCTGCTGGACCTGGGTGTCATGATGGGCATGTCCAGCCCGGCGCTTTCCCACCACCTGAAAATGCTGAAGGCGGAAGGACTGATCACCGCCCGGCGGGAGGGAAAGGAAGTCTACTACCGGGCGGCAGATACTCCCCGCGCGGACGCATTGCACCACATGATTGAGCAGGTAGCAGAAATGGCCTGCCCGGAATAACCGGACAGGCCATTTCTCTATGGGCGCGGAAGTCTTCCGTGCCTTTTTATCTTTCCAGGGAACGGTACAGCTCCAGGTACTGCGCCGCGGAGCGCTCCCAGGAGACATCCTTTTCCATATCCCGGCAGACCATTTTGTCCCAGCGGGCCCGTTCGGTGAAAAACAGGGATTTCGCCTGGTTGATGGCGCCGAGCAGCAGGCCGGAATCATACCAGTTGAAGGAGAAGCCGTTGCCGGTATCCTCATCCCAGTTGTAGGGTTCCACCGTATCCTTCAGGCCGCCGGTTTCCCGGACGATCGGAATGGTGCCGTAGCGCATGGCGATCAGCTGGGTCAGGCCGCAGGGTTCGAACAGGCTGGGAACCAGCAGGGCGTCGGCACCGGCGTAGATCTGGTGGGCCAGGCCTTCGTTGTAGGAGATATAGGCGCATACGGTGCCTTTATACTTGCTTTCATAGTAGCGGAAGGCATTTTCATACCGGGGATCGCCGGTGCCCAGGACGACCACCTGCGTGTTGCCGTCGATCAGGTGCGGCAGGATGTCGTTGACCAGGTCCAGGCCTTTCTGGTCCGTCAGGCGGGAGATGAGTCCAAGAATCATCTTTTCGCCGTCGGGTTCCAGCCCGAGCGCCTTCTGGAGGGCATTCTTGTTGAGGGGTTTACAGGCCAGGACGGAATTCCGGTCATACTGCGCGGCGAGCAGCTTGTCCGCGGCGCTGTCCCACAGCTCCACATCGATGCCGTTGACGATTCCGCTCAGCTTGCCGCTGTGGTAGCGGAGATGGCCGTCCAGCCCTTCGCCGTAATCCGGCGTCTGGATTTCGCGGGCATAAGTGCTGCTGACGGTGGTCACCCGGTCGGCGTAGGCGAGGCCGCCCTTGAACATATTGGCTTCATTCTCGTTGTGCTTGAGCACGGGATAGTCGAACAGCATATCGGACAGCCCGGACCAGTACTTCAGGTGCTCGATGCCGCAGATGCCCTGGAAGCGCAGGTTATGGATGGTCACGATGGAGCGGGCGCGCCCGACGGGCGTGGAGTCGAACTTTGTGCGGAGGTACAGGGGAACCAGCCCGGCCTGCCAGTCGTGGCAGTGGACGATATCGGGAATCCAGTCCAGGTAATTCAGGATGGCCAGGGAAGCCTTGGAGAAGAAACAGTACTTCGGGATGTCCTCCCAGAGGCCGGTATAGGGATTGCCCCAGTCAAAGAATTCCCGGTTGTCGATAAAATCGTATGTGACGCCGTCCATCACGGATTCCATGATGCCGACGTAGAAGGTCCGCCCGTCGCTGGTCAGGTCCATCATGAAGGAACCCTGGTATACCATTTTTTCCTTGAACTTGTCCGGGATGCAGTTGTAGAGGGGCAGGATGACGCGCGCTTCACAGCCTTCACGGACAAGCGCCCGCGGAAGGGCGTACATCACGTCCCCGAGGCCGCCGGTTTTGACAAACGGATAACACTCAGACCCGATAAAAGCGATCTTCATATTCACTTTCCTCCATCTGAAGAATGGTTTTGCCGGTATGCCGGCACAGGTCCCATATCTATAATCAGTATACCACAGGACCCGCGGAAAACGGAACAAAAAGTTTTGTTCGCCTTGCAATGCGCGGGGGTTGATTTTATAATGGGAAAAAAACAGGCAGACAAAGGAGGCGGGCGGATGAACGTATCACAGCTGGCCGATCAGCTCAGGCGGGACCATATGTTCATGAAGGATGTGACCCGGTGGGAGGTTATCCCTGCCCGCGAAGCGCGCACCATGCCGTTTCCCGCCTCGATGGACGAACGCCTGAAGCCCGCGTTGGAACGCCGCGGGATCCACGAGCTGTATACCCACCAGGCCAAAAGCCTGGAGGCGATTGCCCGCGGGGAGGACGTAACGGTCGTTACGCCGACCGCGTCGGGCAAAACCATGTGCTACAACCTGCCGGTGTTGTCCGCGATCCTGAAGGACCCGGATACCCGCGCGCTGTACCTGTTCCCGACCAAGGCGCTCTCGGCCGACCAGGTCAGTGAGCTGTACGACATGATCGAGGAAATGGGTGTGGATATCAAAACCTACACCTATGACGGGGATACGCCGGCGGCCGCGCGCCGGGCAGTGCGCCAGGCCGGGCATATCGTGGTGACCAACCCGGATATGCTGCACTCCGGAATCCTGCCGCACCACACCAAGTGGGTCAAGCTGTTTGAAAACCTCCGCTACATTGTGATTGACGAAATCCATACCTACCGGGGCGTGTTCGGCAGCAACCTGGCCAACGTCCTGCGCCGGCTGATGCGCCTGTGCGAGTTTTACGGCAGCCATCCGCAATACATCCTCTGCAGCGCGACCATCGCCAACCCCCGGGAGCTGGCGGAGACGCTGATCGGCCGCCCGGTGACCCTGGTGGACGACAACGGCGCGCCGATGGGGGAACGGCATTTCGTGTTCTACAACCCGCCGGTGGTGAACCGGCAGCTGGGCATCCGCCAGGGCGCGGTGCCTGTGGTCCGGTCCATTTCCGGCATGCTGCTGAAAAACGGGATCCAGGCGATCACCTTTGCCCGCTCCCGCCTGACGGTGGAGGTGCTGACCCGCTACCTGAAGGATATGGTCCGCGACCCGCTGGGGAATGCCGGCCGCGTGCGCGGATACCGGGGCGGCTACCTGCCGGGCGAGCGGCGGGAGATTGAGCGCGGCCTCCGAGCCGGAAAGGTGGACGCGGTCATTTCCACCAACGCACTGGAGCTGGGAATCGATATCGGCGCACTGGATGCCTGCGTGATGTGCGGATATCCGGGCACCATTGCCAGCGCCTGGCAGCAGGCGGGCCGTGCAGGCCGCCGCCGGGGAACCAGCATCGTATTTTTCGTCGCTTCTTCTGCAGCGATTGACCAGTATATCGTGAACCATCCGGACTATTTCCTGCACCAGAGCCCGGAGAACGCGCTGCTGAACCCGGACAACCTGTATATCCTGATGAGCCACTTCAAGTGCGCGGCATTTGAGCTGCCGTTTGAGGACAATGACCAGTTCGGCAATGCCCCCGGATCGAAGGATATCCTGGAATACCTGGACGAGCAGGGTATCCTACACCACGCGGAAGGCCGCTACCACTGGTCGGCCGAGGATTTCCCGGCCAGCGAGATCTCCCTGCGCTCCGCCGCGGCCGAGAACTTCATTATCGTGGACATTACCGATCCGGCACACCACCGGGTGGTGGGGGAAATGGACCGGTTCACTGCGCCGATGCTGCTGCATGAGAACGCCATCTATATGCATGAGGGGCGCCAGTTCCAGGTGGAAAAGCTGGACTTTGACGCCTGCAAGGCCTTTATCCGGGCGGTGGACGTCGGCTACTACACCGACGCGGACCTGAACATCAACCTGAGCCTGCTGGATGTGGAAAAGGAAGAACCGTTCGCCGGGACGGCGGTGGCCGGACTGGGTGAGATCAAGGTAACCGCGCTGGTGACCATGTTCAAGAAAATCAAATTCGACACGCACGAAACGCTCGGATTCGGGCATGTGCGCCTGCCGGAAACGGATATGCACACCACCGCCATGTGGTGGACGCTGCCGGATGAGCTGGCGGAAAAGATCCCGAGCGACCGGCTGAAGAACGGGATGATGGGCATCGCAAACCTGCTGCGGATTGTGTGCCCGCTGTACCTGATGTGCGCGCCGCAGGATATCGCGGTGGTCTATCAGGTGCGCAGCCCGATTACGGATAAGCCCACGATTATCTTCTACGACAACTGCCCCGGCGGCATCGGCCTGGCGCATAAGGCCTACGGCATGCGGGACCTGCTGCTGCAGAAGGCGCTGCAGGTGGCGGAGGACTGCCCGTGCGAATACGGCTGTCCCTCCTGCGTCGGCCCGGTGGGTGAGGTCGGGGAGGACGGAAAGCGGACAGCGGTCCGCCTGCTGAAGGAGCTGACAAAATGAACCTGCGGGACAAGCTCCGTGCCGTCGGCGGGACGGGCGGATCCCCGCGGCCCGCGGGGGAGGCGTCCACGGACTGCCGGCACTTCGCGGTGTACCGGCCGGCGGAGGAATTCCCCGGCGCGTATGACCTGTCGGCGGAAACGCTGCGGATGATGAGCGACCGGGAGCTGCCGGAGGACCTGGATCCCCGGCGGATCCTGTACCTGGATACGGAGACCACGGGGCTGGGCGGCAGCGGAACCGTCGCCTTCCTGGTGGGTATGGGATTCCTGGGGGACAACGGATTTGAAGTGCACCAGTTCCTGATGCGCGACTATCCGGAGGAACCGTACCTGCTGAAGCATGTGGCAGCCGGACTCGGGAAGTTCGACGTGCTCTGCACCTTCAACGGAACCACGTTCGACGTGCCGCTGCTGGAAAGCCGGCTCCTGATGAACCGGATGGACCGGAGCTGCCTGGACCTGCCGCACCTGGACCTGCTGCATATGTGCCGCCGGCTGTGGAAGCTGCGGCTGGGAAGATGCAACCTCGGCCGGCTGGAGGAAGTGATCCTGGGGAAGCCCAGGGTGGATGACCTGCCCGGAAGCGAAGTGCCCCAGCGGTATTTTACCTATCTGAAAACAAAACGAATGGAGCTGCTGGAAGATATCCTGAAGCACAATGCGCAGGATATCGCTTCGCTGTGCGTGCTGCTGAACCATATGGCCGACCTGTACCGGCATCCCGAGAAGATCCGCTTCAGCGAGGATGTGTATTCCATGGGCCGGGCGCTGGAAAAGCTGGAGCGGACAGAGGACGCGCGCCGGTGTTACCGGCTGGCCCGGAGGGGGCGCATGGGCGACCTGGCCGGATCCGCGCTGGCGGTGAGCTACCGCCGCACCGGCGAACGCGAGGAAGCGGTCCGCGTATGGCAGGAAATGGTCCGGGAACGGCGGGGCGGCATTGAGCCGTATGTGGAGCTGGCCAAATATGAGGAGCATGTCCGGCGGAATTATCCCGCCGCGCTGGAATGGACCGAGCAGGCCATGATCCGCCTGAGCGAGCCTTCGCTGCGGGCGGACGGAACTGTACAACAGGTGCAAAATGAGTTACAATACCGCTATCAGCGCCTGAAGCGCAGGATAAAGGAGAAGGAACAGGATGGGACTTAAGTCATTCATCAAGGGAAACCGGGCGCTTGCCCTGCAGCGGAAGGGACAGAAGGAAGAAGCGATGCACCTGTATGAGGAAGCGATCGCCGACGGTCTGAATGATCCCCGCTACCTGCTGCCGTATGCCCTGCTGCTGATCCGGGACGGACAGTACCAGAAGGCCAAGGATTTCCTGGTGGCGCATCAGCGGGTGCCGGGCATGACGCCCCAGCAGCGCACGGAGCTGCTGGTGTATTATGCCACATGCTGCATGCGGCTCGGCAACGTGGACAAGGGCATCAGCGCGCTGGAGCAGCAGGCGCAGAAGGGTGAAACCGGACTGCTGTACCAGACGCTCGGCTACCTGTATATCGAAAAATATGACCTGGCCAGCAAGCCGGATTTTTCCGCGGTGACCGCGGATACGACGGAAGCGGAAAACGCGGAAGGAACGGAGCCGGCGGAAGGCGAGGCGGCAGAAAAGCCGCTGACACCGGAGGAAGCCTGGAACGCGGGCGTGGAAAAGGCCGGGGAGTTCATCCGCAGGTCCGTTGATTATGATGAAGAGGATTCCGTCTGCCTGGACAACATGGCCCAGTATATCTACCGGGTGCAGGGGGACAAGGCCGCGGCCCGGGAGTGGTTTGAGAAGGCGCTTGCCCGCAAGGAAGGACAGATTGATACGCTGTATTTCCTGAGCCGGTATGATGAAGAGGAAGGCAACCGGGCAGCCGCTCTGGAGAAGATGGAAAAGGCGCTGGAAGGCCGGTTCTCCCCGCTGAATTTCTGCAGCAAGGAGATGGCGGAACGGGAAATTGCCCGCCTGAAAGGAGAAACGGTCTGATGAGCGAGGAAAAGATCGAAACACCGGAGCAGCAGCCGGATAAAAAGAAAAAAGGCAAAAAGGAAAAGGTCAAAAAGTCGGTGGGACGCGAAATTCTGGAATGGGTGCTGACGATTGTCGTGGCGCTGGCCGCCGCGCTGGTGATCCGTTCCGTGGTGTTTGAGATGGTCCGTGTGGACGGTGAGTCCATGCTGGATACCCTGAATGACGGGGAAATCATGTTTGTGAGCAAGTATGACTACTCCGGCATCTGGTTCAACCTGCCCTTCCAGAGCGACAATGCAGCCCAGAAGGCTGCCCGGCTTTGCTACGGGACACCGGCCCGGCTGGATGTGGTCATCTGCCGCTATCCGGCCCGCGGCGCCGTGGACTTTGTGAAGCGGGTAGCCGGCCTGCCCGGGGATACGGTGGAGCTGCGGGAAGGCTTCCTGTACATCAACGGGGAGCAGGTGAAAGAGGAAAGCGAAATTGAAGGCATCACGGATGCCTACCGCATGGGCTACAGCGCCGCTTCCTTCGGCCCGTACTATGTGCCGAAGAAGGGCGATACGCTGAAAATCGGCGACAGCAACCTGGATCTCCTGATCAATGATACGGTGTGGGATCGGAAAATGACCGCCGTAACCGCGAAGGACGCGGACGGAAAGATCCTGAAGATCTATGACCGGAAGATCAATGACAGCAGCCGGGGCGGAAGGCGCGAGGCGACCGAGACGATTGTGGCCTACGACGGGAAGGAATGGGACAGCAGCGCCTGGATGGCGGAATGCCCCAGCCTGATCGGGAAGGAATTTACGGTGGACCGGGATTACTACTTTGTGATGGGTGACCACCGGAACAACTCGAACGACAGCCGCGCGGTCGGCGCAATTGAGCGGGATATGATCATCGGCCATGTACGCCGGGTCCTGTATCCCTTCAACAGCTGGCGCGGCGTGGAGTAAAGGAAAACGATGCAGTATCGGAAAGACCGGAAAGGCCGGGACATCTCCGCACTGGGTTTCGGATGCATGCGCTTCCGCCGGAAGGGCACGGGCATCGACCAGGAGGAAGCCGAGCGGGAAATCCTGCGGGCGGTGGAGCTGGGCGTCAATTACTTTGACACGGCGTATATCTACACGGGCAGCGAGGCATGCCTGGGCGAAGCGCTGGAAAAGCACGGCCTGCGTGACAAAGTGTATATCGCAACCAAGCTGCCGCAGTATATGATCCGCAGCCGCGAGGCGATTGACCGGTATTTTGACGAGCAGCTGAGCCGCCTGCGGACCGACCGTGTGGATTTCTACCTGATGCATATGCTGACGGACCTGGACGCCTGGCAGAAGCTGCAGGCGCTGGGGATCGAGGACTGGATCGCGGAGAAAAAGCGGACCGGCGCAATCGGGCAGATCGGGTTTTCCTTCCACGGAAACACGGCGACATTCCTGGAAATCCTGGACGCGTATGACTGGGATTTCTGCCAGATCCAGTACAACTACATGGACGAGGTTTCCCAGGCCGGACGGAAAGGCCTGCAGGCCGCCGCGGCCAAGGGGATCCCCGTGATCATCATGGAACCGCTGCGGGGCGGCAAGCTGGTGAACCTGCTGCCGCAGGAAGCCAAACGGCTGATCGAAGGCGACCCGGCGCACCGGAGTCCGGCGGAGTTGGCGTTCCGCTGGCTGTGGGACCAGCCGGAGGTGACCTGCGTGCTTTCCGGCATGAATTCGCTGGAAATGCTGGAGGAGAACTGCCGCACCGCGTCAGACGCGCTGCCCGGATCCTTTACGGATGCGGATTGCGCCCTGATTGACGGGGTCCGGAAGGCAATCAACGCCGGGATCCGCGTCGGCTGCACGGGATGCGGTTACTGCATGCCGTGCCCGCAGGGAGTGAACATTCCGGGAACATTCTTCTGCTACAACAAGCTTTCAACCGAAGGACGCGTATCCGGACTGCGGGATTACTTCCAGTCCGTGGCGCTGCGCAAGGAACCGGTATTCGCCTCCCAGTGCGTCGGGTGCGGAAAGTGCGAGAAGCACTGCCCCCAGCACCTGCCGATCATCCTGGAACTGAAAAACGCGGACAGGGCGCTGCGGCCCTGGTGGGTGAAAGGCGCGATCAGCGCGGCGCGCTGGTGGCTGTTCAAAAGGAAACGGAAGGCATAACAAAAACGCGGGTGAGCCACCCGCGTTTTTTGCTGCCTGTTTTTACCGGATCTGGACAATATCGGCGATTTTGTTGCCTTTCTCATCGGAGATATACGGTTCCGCGCCGGTGCGCTTTGCGGTGATGAAGATGCTGTCACCCGCATTGAGATTCATCCAGTCCTTTTCCGCCAGGCGGTATTCGGCGGTTTCGCCCTTGCTGTTCGTTACCGTGAAGCTGTAAGCCTCGGAACGCTTTCCCTCCCGTTCGTTTTCCTCCAGCGTATATTCCGGCCAGGCGGTTTCGTGATTCTCCCCGGAGGAGGTTACATCACGACCGGGCGACCAGCGCCAGATGGTGTAATAGTATTTCGTCGCGTAACGGGGAACCTGGGCATAGACCGGTTCCTGGATGGTTTCCGTATAGTACTCGGTTTTGTAAACCGGGCGTTCATGGGGAACTTCCTGCATGTAGCCGTTGCCCATATCCTCGTAAGTGTAATAGGTTTCATAGTGGTCCAGCACCCGGCGGGAGCGCTCGACTTCCCGGGGCATATAGCCGGTGAGCACAGATTCCGTATGATGGAATTCCTGTTTTGACTCGATGAGCTCCGCCCCGTCCGGCAGGACCCAGGCGGATTCACTGTACTGGATGTTTTTCTCGATATTGATGTTCCGGACCCAGTTCAGCGCGGTGACCTTCAGGTCACCGGCGGTTTTGTTTCCGTTCATCCAGGAGAACAGCAGGATGATGGCCAGGATGACCAGGGCGAGAATGAACAGCGGCTTTTTACTGCTCTTCTGCGGAACCGCGGTATGCGGCTGGGCAGCCAGTTCGGCTTCTTCGCGTTCCTTCCGTTTTTTCAGCTGGTCGAAGTAGTTGCTCTCCGAATCCTTGCGGCTGGAACCGCAGTTGCTGCAGTATTCGGCGTTGTCGCTGTTGAGGGAATTGCAGAAGGAGCAGTACCAGTCCGGATTTTTGCTGACGTACTTCGCCTCATCCTCCGACAGGTACTCGATATCCCCGCGTTCATTCTCCTCGCGGATTTCGCCCTCGGTATAGTTTTTCATGTAGAATTTGACATCCCCGCGGGCCCGGCCGCAGGCGGGACAGTTCTGCACATCGCCGCGGATCTCTTTCGTGCCGCAGACCGGGCAGTCCCAGTAACCCATGACAAGCTTTCCCATATATAACTCCCTCATATCCGGATGTTGAAGCGATTTTCTACCAATATCATTTTACCGCATTTCCGGACTCTTTGCCACTGCTTTTTTTTTGCTTCCGGCTGTGCTGTTTTCTGTTGATTTTTCTCCATTTTCACCGGGGACCATGGTTGCAAAAAACAGGTGGATTTGTTACAATATCCGTTAGGTTGTATAACAGGGAAGGAGGGCCTTTTCGGGGATGGATCCGGCTGTAAAAAAGGAAACCGGGTATATTACCGTATGGGTGCTTCTGCTGAGCCTGCTGATGGAAGCGGTATTCCTGATCATCCGTCAGTGGGATCTTTCTGTGCTGTTCGGAAACCTGGGCGGCGCCGTACTGGCAGTATTGAATTTCTTCCTGCTGGCCTTTACGGTGAGCCGTGCGGTGGACAAGGGGAAACCCGAGGAAGCCGCCCAGCGGGTGAAGGCAACGGCTACCCTGCGCCTGATCGGAGTCGGCGCGCTGAGCGCGCTGTTCATCGGCGCATTCAAAACCAATGTACTTGCAACGCTGATTCCGTTGCTTTTTCCCCGGGTGGCCATCGCGTTCCGGCCGATACTGGACCGGAAACGCGGAACAGGGAACACGGGGACGGAAGGAAGTGATCTGATTGACTGAGAAAGCCGCTCCGGCGGTGGACGTGAAAAGCGCGAAATTCCGCCGGGTGGACCACGCGCTGATCGCGATGATTATCCTGCCGATCCTGGCGCTGATTGTACTGAAGGTACTGTTTACACCGGCAGCCGGGGAAGGCGTCCAGATTGCCGGCGCACTGGTGTTCCTGGAGATTCCGGCGCCGCTGATGCCGATTTACATCTCGGAAAGCCAGGTAAACTCCTGGGGCGTAATGATCTCGATCCTGGGACTGTGCCTGTACCTGACCCACGGGCTGACCGCGAAGGCTGAGCTGAAGCGCCAGCTGGTGGCGGAATGGATGGTGGAGAAGTGCGAATCCCTGGTCCGGAACAACATGGGCGGCTACTTTAAGGAGTGGGCTCCGTTTATCGCGGCGATCATGGGACTGAGCGCGTTCAGCAGCCTGATCTGCCTGCTGGGCCTGTTCTCGCCGACGGGCGATGTAAACATCACCTTCGGCTGGGCGATCCTGGTGTTCTTCATGATCATGTACTACAAGTTCCGCGGCGGCGCGTGGAACTACACGAAGGGCCTGTTCAAGCCCATTCCCGTGTTTGCGCCGATGAATGTGATCGGCGAATTTGCCACCCCGGTGAGCATGGCCTTCCGTCACTACGGCAACATCCTTAGCGGCGCGGTGATCTCCGCGCTGATCGGATCGGCGCTGACGGGGCTGAGCAAATCGCTGCTTGGGTTCCTGCCCGGATTCCTCGGGGACATCCCGCTGCTGCGGGTGGGTCTCCCGGCGGTGCTGAGCATTTACTTTGATGTATTCAGCGGCGTAATGCAGGCGTTCATCTTCGCCATGCTGACGATGCTGAATGTGGCGGGTGCCGTCCCGTGGGACGACTGGAACGCCCGCAGGAAAAAACAAAACAAACCGGAAATCCAAAATACGGCCGCGTAAGGCCCGAAAACGGAGGAGACAAACATGTTGGAGCTTGCAATGGGTATCATGCTGGGACTGCTGGGACTGGGTGCCGGGTGCGCGATGATCGCCGGTATCGGCCCTGGTATCGGTGAAGGCAACGCTGTGGCTAAGGCCTGCGAAGCCATCGGACGCCAGCCGGAATGCAAAAGCGATGTGACTTCCACGATGATCATGGGCTGCGCTATCGCCGAAACGACCGGTCTGTACGGCCTGATCGTCGCGATCCTGCTGATCTTTGTGGCGCCGGGCATCTTCACCGGCATCCTGAAAGACGCGATCAAATAATCCGAGAGGGTGCTTATGTTTAACTTAGATGTGATTTCCGTCAATATCTGGGCGATTCTGGCCTCGCTGGCGAATCTGCTGATTTTGACGTGGATCCTGAAACGCTTTCTGTTCAAGCCGGTGAAGAAGATGCTTGACGCCCGCCGCGCCGCGATTGACGCGGATTACGCGCAGGCGGCCGCCGCGAAAGCGGAGGCGGAGGAAGACCGGCTGAACTATGAGGCTGCCATGGCGGCCGCGCGGCAGACATCGGACCAGATTATCTCCGAGGCGACCCGTATGGCGGAGCACCGGGGCAATGAAATCGTGTCCGAAGCCCGGGAAAAGGCAACGGATATCCGCCGGCAGGCGGAAGCCGACGCCATGCTGGAGCGCAAGAAGGCCGAGGACGACATGAAGCGGGAGATCGCGGATGTGTCGGCCCGGCTGACCGGAAAGCTGCTGCAGCGTGAGATCAACGAAGAGGATCACCGGGCGCTGATCGATTCCTTCCTGCAGGAGATAGGAACAGAAAATGACAACGACTAACAGGGAATACGCTGAGGCGCTGTTTGAGCTGGCAATCGAGGCGGAACAGGCGGACCAGACAACCGCCGGCCTGGAAACCGTGATCAGCGCGGTGATGCAGGCACCCGAATTCGGGCAGCTGCTGGCCAGCCCCGCCATCGGCAAGGATAAGCGGATCCAGGCCCTGGATGAAGCCTTCGGCGGGAAAGTGCCGCAGGTGCTGATGGGCGTGCTCCGCATGATGGTATCCCGCGGCCATATCTCAGGACTGGAAGACATGGCGCGGGAATACGACGTCCTGGTCCGCCAGTACCGGGGAGAATCCGTTGCCCGGGTCGCCTCAGCGGTACCGCTGAAGGAGGCGGAGGCTGTTGCGATCCGGCAGGAAATGGAAAACCGGATTGGGCACCGGGTTACGCTGCAGTGTTCGGTGGATCCGGCGCTGATCGGCGGCGTCCGCGTGGAAGTGGACGGCAAGGTGATCGACGGCAGTATCAGGAACAAACTTGAGCAGATCAAGGAAGTGATGAATTCGTGAGCTCCAAGGCAGTTGAAATCAGCAGTATCATCAAGGAGCAAATCCGGCAGTACGAATCCAAAATTGAAATGAAGGAAAACGGCACCGTTATCACCGTCGGCGACGGTATCGCGACGGTGTACGGCCTTCGTGCCTGCATGGCCAACGAGCTGCTCAGGTTTGAGGACGGCAGCTTCGGTGTGGCGCAGAACCTGGAGGAGGAGACGGTGTCCGTCGCGATCCTGAGCGACAAGGATTCGATCCGCGAGGGTTCTGTGGTATACCGCACCGGCGAACCGCTGAGCGTGCCGGTCGGCGAAGCGCTGCTGGGACGCGTGGTGAACGCGCTGGGCATCCCGATTGACGGCAAGGGCCCGGCGGAGACGTCCGAAATCCGGCCTGTGGAATCCCCCGCGCCGGGCATCATCCAGCGCAAGGGCGTCAGCGTGCCGCTGCAGACCGGTATCAAGGCCATCGACAGTATGATCCCGATCGGCCGGGGCCAGCGCGAGCTGATTATCGGCGACCGCCAGACCGGCAAGACCACCATCGCGGTGGATACCATCATGAACCAGAAGGACACGGGGGTCATCTGTATCTACGTGGCCATCGGACAGAAGCGCACGAGCGTCGTGCAGATCGCGCAGGAGCTGGAAAAGGCCGGCGCAATGCCCTACACGATCATCGTTTCCGCTTCGGCGGCGGAAAGCGCGCCGCTGCAGTATATTGCGCCCTACTCCGGCTGCGCCATGGCGGAATACTTCCGCGCGCAGGGCAAGGACGTGCTGATCGTTTATGACGACCTGAGCAAGCACGCGGTGGCGTACCGCGCACTGAGCCTGCTGATCCGCCGGCCCCCGGGACGTGAAGCATATCCCGGCGACGTGTTCTACCTGCACAGCCGCCTGCTGGAACGCGCAGCCTGCGTGGCGCCGGAATACGGCGGAGGTTCCATTACCGCCCTGCCGATCATTGAAACCCAGGCGGGCGACGTTTCCGCCTACATTCCCACGAACGTCATTTCCATCACCGACGGCCAGATCTTCCTGGAAACCGAGCTGTTCCACAGCGGTATCCGGCCCGCCATCAACCCCGGTATCTCGGTCAGCCGCGTCGGCGGCGCCGCCCAGATCAAGGGCATGAAGAAGGTGGCCGGTGAACTGAAACTGCTGTACGCGCAGTACCGTGAGCTGCAGGCATTCGCCCAGTTCGGCAGCGACCTGGACGCGGATACCAAAGCCCGCCTCGCGCTGGGCGCCCGGATTGTGGAAGTGCTGAAGCAGAAGCGCTCCCGCCCGGTCCGGGTCGGCGGCCAGGTGGCGATCGTCTACGCGGTCATCAACGGCTACCTGAACGATGTGGAGCCGAAGGATGTCGCGGCATATGAGGACGGCCTGTATGAATATCTCCAGGCCCGGTATGAAGACCTGCTTGTCCGTATTGAGCAGGGCCAGTGGGAAGCCTCCGATGTGGAGACCCTGAAGGAAGCCCTGAAAGGCTATAAGAGGTAAGGCATGGGCGCAGATATCAAATCCCTGAGGAGCCGGATCCGCAGTGTGGACTCCACGCTGCACCTGACCAGGGCCATGGGCCTGGTGGCTTCCTCCAAGATCCGCCGGGCAACCCGGGACATGAACCGGACCCGCGAGTATGTATCCGCCATGGACAGCGTGGTGGACCTGCTCCGCGCCGCACCGGAATGCGAGCGTTCGCCGTTCATGCAGCCCTCGGGCGAGGGAATCCGGCTGATCGTGATCGCCGGTGACCGCGGACTTGCGGGCGGCTACAACGCGAACGTGTTCCGCCTGGCCGCCACGGTTAAGGCGGACGAGGTGATCGCCATCGGGAAGCGGGCCTGCGAGCGGTTCGGGCAGGAGGTTATCTCCTCCGAAAAGGTGCCGTCCGTCAAGGTGAAGGAAATCGCGGACCGGCTGTGCCGGGACTTCGTGGAGGGAAAGTACGGGAAGCTTGGAATCCTGTATACCCGGTACCGGTCGATGCTGAGCCAGGAGGCTACCCTGAAGTGGGTGCTGCCGCTGGAAAAGACGGAAAAGACCGGGAAAGCGGAGCCGATTTTCGAACCGGATGAGCAGACCGTGCTGAACGGCGCGGTGCCCACCTATGTGAGCGGCCTGATCAGCGCCTGTATCCGGGAAAGCTTCGCGTGCGAGGTGGCAGCCCGCCGGATGGCGATGGACTCCGCCGGCAAGAACGCGCAGGAGATGATCGACCGGCTGCAGCTGCAGTACAACCGGGCACGGCAGAACTCCATTACGCAGGAAATCACAGAGATCGTAGCGGGCAGCGGCGTCGGCGAAGGCCGATAATGCTGCCGGCGGAAAGCCCAATACATACAGAGAGGAACGATCGCTTTGGATAAAGTGTACACGGGTATCGTAGCACAGGTCATGGGACCGGTCGTGGACGTCCGTTTCGGCGAAGACCACCTGCCGGCCATCTACAACGCGCTGACCCTGCCTGTCGGGGAGAAGACCCTGACCGTGGAAGTGGCGCAGCATATCGGTGACAACACCGTCCGCTGCATCGCCATGGGTTCCACGGACGGACTGCAGCGCGGCGTTACCGTGACGGATACCGGCAAGAGCATCTCCGTGCCGGTGGGCCGGGAAACGCTGGGCCGGATTTTCAACGTCCTGGGAGACGTCGTGGACGACGGTCCGGCTGTTGAAACCGAACAGCGGTGGGATATCCACCGTCCGGCTCCGACCTATGAAGAGCTGAGCACCTCCACGGAAATCCTGGAGACGGGCATCAAGGTCATCGACCTGATCTGCCCCTACGCCAAGGGCGGCAAGATCGGCATGTTCGGCGGCGCCGGCGTGGGCAAGACGGTTATGATCATGGAGCTGATCAACAACATTGCCAAACAGCACGGCGGCCTGTCCGTATTCACGGGCGTCGGCGAGCGGACCCGTGAGGGCAACGACCTGTACTTCGAAATGAAGGAAAGCGGCGTGCTGAAGAACACCGCGCTGGTCTACGGCCAGATGAACGAGCCGCCGGGAGCCCGTATGCGCGTCGGCCTGGCGGGCCTGACCATGGCGGAATACTTCCGCGATGAGGAAAACCAGGACGTGCTGCTGTTCATTGACAACATCTTCCGTTTCACCCAGGCGGGCAGTGAGGTTTCCGCACTGCTGGGCCGCGTGCCTTCCGCCGTTGGTTACCAGCCCACGCTGGCGACCGAGATGGGCCTGCTGCAGGAGCGCATCACCTCCACGCACAAGGGTTCCATCACCTCCGTGCAGGCGGTTTATGTTCCTGCGGACGACCTGACCGACCCCGCGCCGGCCACGACCTTCGCGCACCTGGACGCCACCACGGTTCTGAGCCGTTCCATCGCCAGCCAGGGTATTTACCCCGCGGTGGACCCGCTGGATTCCACCAGCCGGATCCTGAGCCCCGAAGTGCTGGGCGAGGAGCATTACCGGATCGCCCGCGAAGTGCAGCGGATCCTGCAGCGGTACAATGAACTGATGGACATCATCGCCATCATGGGTATGGATGAACTGGCGGAAGAAGACAAGCTGCTCGTTACCCGCGCCCGGAAGATCCAGCGGTTCCTGAGCCAGCCGTTCTTCGTCAGCGAAAAATTCACCGGCCTGCCGGGCGTGTATGTCCCGCTGAATGAGACCCTGCGGGGCTTCCGTGAAATCATCGAAGGCAAGCATGACGACCTGCCGGAGAGCGCGTTCCTCTTCGTGGGAACCATTGACGAAGCCGTGCAGAAGGCGAAGAAAGGCGGTAACGCGTGAAGACCTTCCCATTGACCATTTCCTCCCCGGACGGCGACCTGTTCCGCGGGGACGTGGAGATGCTGATTGTCCGGGGTACGGAGGGTGACCTGGCTGTGATGGCCGGGCATGTGCCCTTTGTGACGGCGGTCGTGCGCGGAAAATGCGCGGTCATCCTGTCGGACAGCGAGCGGAAGGAAGGCATCATCGAAGAAGGCCTGCTGACGGTGGATCCGGATCAGGTGACGGTGCTGACCAGCGCGCTGGAATTTGAATGACAATATCGGGACGGGCGGAATACTGCCCGTCCTTTTTTGACAGATCGGAGGAATGAAGCATGGACCTGATGGAACGGTTCCTGACATTTGCGGAGCAGTCGCCGACAGCGTTCCACGCGGCGGCACACCTGGCGGAGATGCTGCGGGGAAACGGCTATGAAGAGCTGAAGGAAACGGACCCCTGGCTGGTAGACGCCGGCGGGAAGTACTACGTGGTCCGGAACGACGCGGCGGTGATTGCCTTTGCCGTGCCGGAAACCGGATTCGCGTCTTTCCGAATCGTGGCGGCGCACGGAGATTCTCCGGCGTTCAAACTGAAGGAAAAGTTTGAGGACCGGAATGACAGCTATGTCCGGGTGAATGTGGAAAAATACGGCGGCATGATCATGTCCACGTGGCTGGACCGGCCGCTTTCCGTGGCCGGACGCCTGGCGGTCCGGGAAGGCGACAGTGTTGTCTCCCGGCTGGTGAACCTGGACCGGGACGCGCTGCTGATTCCGAACATGCCGATCCACTTCAACCGGGAAATCAACACGGGATACAATTTTGACGCCCAGCGGGATATGATGGCCCTGTACGGGGAAGGCAGCGCCGCGGGCGGCCTGATGCGGGAAATCGCGGAAGCAGCCGGAACGGAGCCGGAGAATGTGCTGGGCCATGACCTGTTCCTGTACAGCCGCCAGAGCGGAAGCGTCTGGGGAGCGGATGACGCGTTTTTCTCCTGCGGGCGGATTGACGACCTCGAATGCGCTTTTGCCGCGGTGACGGCGATGATCCGCAGTACTCCCCGGGACGCCGTCAACATATGCGCAGTGTTTGACAACGAGGAGGTAGGCTCCGGAAGCCGCCAGGGCGCGGACTCCGGATTCCTGTACGATGTGCTGACCCGGGCGGGATTCGCGCTGGGTGCGTCCGACGGGGAAATCCGTGCGGCGATTGCCGGGAGCTATATGGTTTCCGCGGACAACGCGCACGCGGTGCACCCGAACCACCCGGAAAAATACGACGCGCAGAACCGTGTATATATGAACAAAGGCATTGTGATCAAGCACAATGCCAGCCTGAAGTATACAACCGACGCGATGGCGTCCGCGAAGTTTACGCTGATCTGCGAAAAGGCCGGGGTTCCGGTCCAGCACTTTGCCAACCGGTCCGACATTGCCGGCGGATCCACCCTCGGGCATATCTCCGGCACCCATGTTTCCGTGGAGTGTGTGGATATCGGCCTGGCCCAGCTGGCGATGCACTCCGTGTGCGAGACAGCGGGAACGAAGGACCTGCCGATGCTCGTGAAAGCGCTGGAAGCGCTGTGGTCATAACCGCTGCTCCATGGTGGTGTACAGCGGCGACATGCCGAGTTTCTCATAAAACCCGAAGGCTTTCTCATTAAAATTCCACGCATGAAGCGTGACCCGGCTGCAGCCGCCCTCGCGGGCTGCCTGCACCGCCCGGTTATACAGGAGCCGCCCGATGTGCTGACCTCGGGCGGCTTCGTCTACGCACAGGTCATCAATATACAGCGTGCGGACCGGCCGCAGGGAAGGAGTTTCCCGGGTTTCCTCAAAAATGCAGAAAACGTAGCCCAGGACTTCCCCCTCCGGGGCATAAACCCAGACCGGGCGGCTGTCATCCGCGAGGATGAGGCGCAGCTCGTCATCCGTATATTTGATTCCGCCGGATTTGAAGAGGTCCGGCCGCCCGTCGGCATGCAGCTGGTTGACCTGGAAAAGCAGTTTTCGGATGCCGGGAAGGTCCCGCGCTTCCGCCCGCCTGATATCTGCCATATGAAAAGGCTCCTTCCGGTTCGGTTGAGTCCAATATATCACGAATACGACAGAAAAACAGCCGGAAGCCCATGAAAAACAAGCGGAAAACATTGAATTGCCGGGGGAGTATGGTACAATAACGCGTCGGAAGAGAAGGGAGGGATCCGGGATGACAGGGGAAGAACTCCGCCAGGCCAAGCAGCGCCTGCGGCGGGAAATCCGGATCCAGGCAGCCCGGCTGACGGAAAAGTACCGGCGCGAGGCGTCGGAACGGATCGTCCGGCAGGTGCTTTCCCTTCCGGCCTACCGGAAAGCCCGGACGGTGATGGCCTACGTCAGCCTGCCCGGCGAGCCGGACACCCGCCCGATCCTGGAGGACGCAGCGGCGCACGGGAAAACCGTGCTGCTGCCCCGGTGCACCGGACCGGACCGGATGGAAGCGCTCCGCTTTCCCGGATGGGACAGGATGGAAAAAGGCCGGATGGGAATTCCGGAACCGCCGGAATCGGCGGAGGAGACGCCGGAGGCCGATCTGATCCTGGTTCCGTGCATGACCGTATCCCCGGAGGGCGTACGGCTGGGGCACGGCGCCGGATATTACGACCGGTTCCTGGCCAAACGGAAGGCTGAGACGGTCTGCCTGTGCTTCCGGCAGCTGGCCCGGGATCTGGTTCCCGCCGGGCCGGAGGATTACCGGATCGGCCGGGTGATCACAGACTGACAGTATATTGACGCTGACCGGCACAAGGAGTAAACTGAACCTGATATGTACCCGGGGAGGTATCCGAATATGAGCAGTACGGTATTTACTGGCGCGGCAACCGCCATCATTACCCCGTTCACCGCGGACGGAGTGGATTATGACACTTTCGGGCGGCTGATTGATTTCCAGATTGAAAAGGGAATCAACGCGATCGTCGCGGCCGGCACAACGGGCGAGGGAAGCACGCTGACCGACCGGGAGCACGAGGAAGTGATTGCCTTCTGCGTGAAACGGATTGCCGGACGGGTGCCGCTGATTGCCGGTACCGGTTCCAACAACACAGCGCACGCCATTGAGCGGACGAAGACCGCCTGCAGCGCAGGGGCGGACGCAGTGCTGCTGGTGACCCCCTATTACAACAAGACCACCCAGCGGGGCCTGGTGGCGAGCTTTGCGGCGATTGCCGACGCGAGCAGCGTGCCCTGCATCCTGTATAATGTTCCTTCCCGGACCGGGCTGAACATGCTGCCGGAAACGCTGAAAGAACTCTCCGCGCACGAGCGGATTGCCGCGGTGAAGGAAGCCTGCGGCAATGTGAGCCAGGTCGCGAAGGAGCGCCTGCTGTGCGGGGACGCGCTGGATATCTACTCCGGCTGCGATGACCAGATTGTGCCGACGCTGAGCCTCGGCGGCAAAGGCGTTATTTCCGTTATATCCAATATGATGCCCGCGGAAACCGCGGAGATCTGCGCACGCTTCTTCCGGGGCGATGTACAGGGTGCGGCGGAACTGCAGCTGCGGATGCTGCCGCTGATGAACCAGCTGATGATTGAAACTAATCCGATTCCCGCCAAGGCGGCATGCGCCGCGATGGGCTTCGGGGAGAACCGGGTACGGCTGCCCCTGGTGACCATGGAGGAAGGAAACCGGCAGAAGATGCTGGGCATGATGCGGGAACTGGGACTGGAGGTACAGGCATGAGAATTATCCTGAGCGGATATACCGGACATATGGGGCGGGAAGTCCGCGCGAGCGCGGAACGCGCCGGGTATCCCATTGTGGCCGGGGTTGACGCAATGGCGAAGGAACCGGACGACATCTGCGTCCTGTCCTTTGATGACTGCACCGCGGAGGCGGACGTCATTATTGATTACAGCCATCATTCCATGACCGGGAAGCTGCTGGATTTCGCGGAGAAACGGAACCTGCCCGTGGTGCTGGCAACGACCGGCCAGACGGAGGAGGAAAATGCCCGCATCCTGGAAGCGGCCAGGAAGATTCCGATCTTCCGGGCGGCGAACTACAGCCTGGGCATCGCGACGCTGGCAGACCTGGTGAAGCGCACCCTGGCACTGTATCCGGATGCCGAGATCGAGATTGTGGAAAAGCATCATGACCGGAAACTGGATGCCCCCAGCGGTACGGCCCTGTCCCTGTTCAACGCTGTGAAGGAAGTCCGGCCGAACGCCGTGGCAAACCTGGGCCGGTCCGGCATGGGAAAACGGACGGAGGACGAGGTGGGGATCCACGCGGTCCGCATGGGCAATATCGTCGGTATCCATGAGGTAATGATCGGGACACAGAACGAGGTGATTACCCTGAAGCACGAGGCCTTCAGCCGCGGCGTGTTCGCGGACGGCAGCGTGAAGGCCGCCGCGTTCCTGGCCGGAAAGCCGGCAGGCCTGTATGATATGAAGGATTTACTTCGTGAGGGGGAATGACAGATGAAGATCGGAATTTACGGATACGGCAACCTGGGCCGCGGTGTGGAGCTGGCGATCCGCCAGAACGCGGATATGGAACTGGCCGGTGTGTTTACCCGCCGGGATCCCGCAACGGTGAAGACGATCACCGGCGCGCCGGTTTACGCGGCGGCGGACGTGAACCGTTTTGAAAATGAGATTGACGTGATGATCATCTGCGGCGGCAGCGCTTCCGACCTGCCGGAAATGACGCCCGCCCTGGCGAAGCACTTCAATGTGATTGATTCCTTTGATACCCATGCCCGGATTCCGGAGCATTTTGCGAATGTGGATGCCGCAGCCGCTGAGACCGGGCATACCGCGCTGATCAGCGCGGGCTGGGATCCCGGCCTGTTCTCGCTGGCCCGCCTGCTGATGAATTCCGTACTCCCGGACGGAAAGGATTATACCTTCTGGGGCCGCGGCGTCAGCCAGGGACACAGCGACGCGATCCGCCGGATTCCCGGCGTGAAGGACGCCCGCCAGTATACCGTGCCGGTGGAGGATGCGCTGCGCCGGGTGCGCAACGGGGAAAACCCGGAGCTGACCACCCGCCAGAAGCACACCCGGGAATGCTACGTGGTGGCGGAGGAAGGCGCGGACAAGGCCCTGATTGAAAAGCAGATCAAGGAAATGCCCAATTACTTCGCGGATTATGACACCACGGTTACCTTTATCACGGAAGAAGAGATGAAACGGGATCACGCCGAGCTGCCCCACGGCGGCCAGGTGATCCGCGGCGGCACCACCGGAAAAGACGGCAGCCACCGCCATGTGATGGAATTCTCCCTGAAGCTGGATTCCAATCCGGAATTCACCGCCTCCGTTCTGGCTGCCTGCGCCCGGGCCATCAACCGGATGCACAGCCGGGGAATGAACGGCTGCAAGACCATCTTCGATATTGCGCCGGCGGACCTGTCCCCGATGGATCCGGCAGATATCCGGAAGAAGCTGCTGTAAGGCCTGTACCGCAACAATTGAGCGCTCTCATATGAGAGCGCTTTTTTTGCGCGAAAAAACGCGCATCATCCGCATTTTTTGTCATCAAAAAAGCAGACAACCGGGCGGGAGGTTTCGCAAAAAAACAAAGTAAATACACATACTTCGGCCGGGAGAACAAGAAATGAGCATGCCCAGAATGTGCAAACGGTTGCGCATCCAAAAAGCAAAAAACGAGAACAAAAAACGCAACAAATGAATAAACGTGACCGTGATTGACATTGTGAGAGTATGCATATCTTGCGCATAATAAAGGCAAACCGGCGCAGGAATGCGTCAATAAAAATTTAGATGGAGGAGACTAACCATGAGGAAAGTTCTCGCGACCCTGCTGGCGCTGGCCATGGTGCTTGCGCTCATCCCCGCGGTGATGGCTGAAGGCGAAGCCCTCGAACCCATCACTCTGACTGTTTTCATCGGTGACCCCGGCGATCCGCCCACCGCTGACAACAAGATCTACAAGCTGATCGAAGAAGAGTTCGGTGTTACCTTCGAGTTTGAATATCTCGCCGGCAACCTGGACGAGACCCTCGGTCTGAAGATCGCAAACAAGGACTATCCGGACCTGTTCTGCGGCGGCAACAGCGCGGACCTGATCATCAGCGGCGGCGCTCTGATCAACCTGCTGGACTACATCTCCGAAGAGAAGACCCCCCGCCTGTGGGCTCACATTGAAGAGCAGAAGGCCCGCCTGATCGACAAGGACGCGGAAGGCAATGATGTCCTGTACATCATCCCCAACTACGGCCTGGCTGACGGCGACCAGATCGTCAATGCCGTGAACGGCCCCGCCTTCTTCATCCAGAAGCAGGTTCTCGCGTGGGACAACTATCCGACCATCAAGACCGTTGATGAATACTTCGACCTGATCGAGCGGTTCATCGATGCCAACCCCACCGATGCCAACGGCACCCCCTACATCGGATTTGCCATCCTGTGCGAAGACTGGCGTCATTTCTGCCTGATCAACCCCGTACAGCACCTGATGGGCCGTCCGAACGACGGTGAAGTCCTGATCGATCCCAACTCCCTGTACTTCACTGAAACCTTTATTGACAAGCCCTATGCCAAGGCCTACTACCAGAAGCTGAACGCTGCCTTCCAGAAGGGCCTCATCGAGCAGAGCACCTTCACCGACAGCTATGATGCCTACATCGCGAAGCTGTCCACCGGCACCGTGCTGGGCATGTTCGACCAGACCTGGGACTTTGGCAATGCCACGGCTGCCCTGAATGATGCCAAGATGTATGAGAACACCTACGTTGCGCTGGGCCTCATCTATGATGCGGACGACGTTGAAGGCGTTGAAATGCCCACCCCCACCTGGAAGATCGAAGAGCACTACGTGAACGGCGGCCTGCCGAACGTTCGCCGCGGCTTCGGTATCTCCGTGAACTGCAAGTGCCCCGAGCGCATCATTGCGATGTGGGAAGAAATGCTGAGCGAAAAGTGGCAGCTGATCTTCAACTGGGGTATCGAAGATGAAGACTACTACGTCGAAAACGGCCGCCTGCTGATGACCGAAGAACAGTATGCGAACCTGAACGACAATGCCTGGAAGCTCGAGAACAAAGCTGACGGCATCTTCACCAACAGCCCCAAGAAGCAGGGCTGGATCCTCGAAGGCGAATTCGCCGGCAATGCCTGGGAACCCGGCAACCAGCCTGAAATCCTGTTCGGCCTGATGAACGATTATGACAAGGACTTCCTGGCTGCTTACGGCTTCAAGAAGTTCGGTGACTTCGTGAACCCGCCGATCGAGCTGGCCAAGTACGGCGAAGCCTGGCAGATCAACTACGATCCCGTGGATACCGAGCACACCAAGTTCCTGCAGGTTCAGGATCAGCGGCTGCCCGAACTGATCATGTGCGATCCCGCCGAGTTCGATGCGAAGTGGGATGCGTTCGTGGAAGAGATCGCGCCCTCCGCTAAGGCTTTCGGAGACTACATGCAGCTGGCTGTTCTCCGCGAAGTTGTTAAGGTTCTGGACAAGTAATCCGAGTCAGATCCTGCCAGGGGAGAGAGCCTTCTCTCCCCTGGCCTTTTTCAGAAGGGAGTTGTTCACCGTATGACCAGTGTGCCGCAGAGTGTCAACCGGTCCATTCAGCCGGCGCGGAAATCCAGACTATCCAAAATTCTGGGCAGCCAGTGGCAGCTGATGCTGATGTCTGTACCTATGCTGCTGTATGTGTTGCTGTTCAATTACGCGCCGATGTGGGGCTGGCTGGAGGCGTTCAAGGATTATTCCAGCAAAAGCGCACTGGCGACAGGGAATGCACCCTGGATCGGGCTGGACAACTTCCGGTTCCTGTTTACCGATCCGCTGGTAAAGGATGACTTCCTGCTGAGTATCCGGAACACGCTTGCCATGAGTGTGATCAACCTGGTGTTCGGCACGGTGTCGGCTATCCTGCTGGCGGTGCTGCTCAATGAACTGCGCAGCAAGGTTTTCAAGCGTACGGTGCAGACGGTGACGTACCTGCCTCACTTCCTGAGCATGATCGTTGTCGTCAGTATCGCGCAGAACATTTTTGCGACCAACGGCCCGCTGAACAACTTCCTGATGAGCATGAACCTGGTCAAAACCGAGGTGTTCTGGCTGGGCGACAAGAAGTACTTCTGGTGGCTGGTTGGTATTATCAACGTCTGGAAGGAAGTCGGCTGGAATACCATCATTTACATTTCCGCCATGACTTCCATTGACCCCTGCCTGTATGAAGCGGCAGCGATTGACGGAGCGGGACGCTTCCAGCGGATCCTGCATGTGACGCTGCCCGGTATCAAATCCACCTTTGTGATCCTTCTGATTATGAATATCGGCCACCTGATGGAAGCTGGTTTCGAAATCCAGTATCTGCTGGGCCGCGGTGTGGTCTACGATGTGGCCAGTACCATTGACATCTTCGTGCTGAAGTACGGCACCGAAAAACTGGACATCGGCGTTGCGACGGCTGCCGGTATGTTCAAGAGCGTTGTGGCAATCATCCTGCTGATCATCGCAAACATGACGGCCAAGGCACTGGATGAGGACACGCTGATCTGACGAAGCGGAAGGGTAGGAAGGTGTACATATGAGTACGATAAGCGGAGCAGCCCAGAAGACCCCCTACGTGGGCAGGAAAAAGGGAATCCGGGATATTCCGGAAACCATCAGAAAAGGATACCGGATGGCACCCGGCCAGCTGCGGTTCTGTGTAATCGCTGCGGTTGTGCTGATCCTGGCGCTGCTGGTTGTGATGATCATTGCCGGCAACCGGGCGGCAAACGGCGTCGCCATCAATGAAGAAGCCCAGGTGCTGCAGGATGCGGTGCGCGCAGAACGCATCGTGGCTGTGGACGGAAATACGATCCAGTTCGCGGAAAAACCGGTTTATGACGGGAACGGAAAGCGGCTGATCCTGACAGAGAAGATCGTCACTTCCAAGAGCTACTGGGTCACAATGAGCCCGGAAAGCGAAATCGCCGAGTATGAAAAAGTGATCGGCGAGGGACGCTTTATCCAGGTGGACAACTTTGGAAACAACAGTCTCTGGATTACCATGGCAACTGAAAAAGAGATGAACAAATGCATCGCTGCCGTGGAAGGATCCGGACTGGTTCAGCTGAACAACATGGCAAACCTGGACTGGCTGAACCGGGGCACTGATGAAGAAAATAAAAAAGCGGCGGATGCGTTCGCAAACATCGAGTTCATCCAGTTTGAAAAACTGGGTACCACCAGTATCCGCCTGCGCCGCGGAACAGAAGGCGAAATCAGCGAAGCGGAAAATACATGGGGACATTACCGGCTGCTTCGGATTATTGCGATCCTGCTGCTGTTCGCTGCGGCCGGAGCGTATGCCTATACACTGAAATCCGGTAAAATGCAGAAAAAGCCGGCGGGCACCCTGAAGGCAGTCCGGGCGGTGATCCTGGCTGTCGGAGCAGTGATCCTGGCGCTGACGGTCTTCCTGACCATCCAGATGGACAATACGCAGGACCGCCTGATCCGTCAGGGCCCGATGATCATGGCGGCGGACGGCGAAGAAGCGGCGGACGGCGAAGTGGAAGGCGAAGATTCCGACCAGAAATTCAACTACGTTGATACCAAGAAGGCAGAACGGACGGTTACCATTCCCAAGACGGTGGCCGGTACGGGAACGCACCGGACAATCCAGTATATCGCGATTGCACTGCTTGGGATTATTGCGTTTGCACTGGTGTATTTCTTCCGCTATGAGCGGGACCTGGGATTCCCGACCTTCAACGTTATCATCCTGATCATCCTGATGCTGATCACGGTTTATCCGGTGCTGAACACCCTGGCGACATCTTTCAATGACGGTACCGACGCACTGCGCGGCGGAATCGGCGTGCTGCCCCGGAAATTCAGCATGAAGAGCTATGACAATATCCTTTCCAAGGATGAGATCTTTGACGCGGCATGGGTTTCGGCGTCCAAGACGGTCATCATTACGGTGATCAACCTGTTCCTGACCGGTATGCTTTCCTTCGCACTGTCCCGGAAGGAATATGTGCTGCGCAAGTTCATCACCACAGTCATGGTGCTGACCATGTACGTGAATGCCGGCCTGATCCCCACCTACCTGCTGATTTCCCGGACGCTGAACCTGGCGCATACCTACTGGGTTTACATCATTCCGACCATGCTGTCGTGTTTCAACATGATCGTGATCCGGACATACATTACGGGACTGCCGGACGCGCTGGTGGAATCCGCGCGGATTGACGGCGCCGGTGACCTGCGTGTGTACTGGCGGATCATCTTCCCGCTCTGTACGCCGGTGCTGGCTACGGTGGCGCTGTTTGTCGCGGTCGGCAGCTGGAACAGCTGGTTTGATACCCGCCTGTACAACGCGGGACAGAGGGATCCCAAGACGCTGCAGTACCTGCTGCAGATGAAGATCCTGACAGCCGGCCAGAATGCCAACGCGGCCAATACCTCGGCGGACGCGCTGAAGGTAAGCTCCAAAACGGAGCCCATCACGATCCGCGCCGCGATCACCGTGGTTTCCACTGTGCCGATCCTGGTGGTATATCCCTTCCTGCAGAAGTATTTTGTGACCGGCATGGCGCTGGGCTCTGTGAAGGGCTGACGGGAAAGGGGTTGTAGAAGCATGAAAAAGACGATCGGTATCATTATCAGCGTGGTCTGCCTGATCATTACTGCCGCCTCTGTCCTCGGTATTATTGTGGCCAACCAGGGCCGTGTGGAAAGCATTGACCCGGACCAGCTGCGGGAGCTCTATGCGATTTCGGACATGCCTTTCCCGGACGGTCCGGTTGAGGGAGCGGAAGAGGTGACCCATCCGAAATCGGACACCTTCGTGCAGCTGGTAAAGAAGATGACGGACAAAACGCTGACCGGGCGGCTGCGCGTACTGGAAGGCCTGACGAAGAAGTATGACAGCCTGGAAGCCGAACTGGTAAAGGGCGGCATGCAGCAGGGTACCCCGGAACTGCAGGCGAAGATCTCCGAAGATTTCGTGAAGGATATCAGCAGCTACGGGCTTTACTCGGATGTGACCCGCCTGTCCCTGTGGGAAAAGATCTGCATGTTTACCATTACCTGGCGGTCTGTCATGCTGATCTTCGGTTTCCTGGGCCTTGGCCTCGGACTGGCAGTAATCTCTTCCGGAACCGCCAAGAGCGATCTGGACTGATATGAACCGGATGTTCGGTCTTTGCCGGACGAAGAATGTATGGTAGAATATATACAATTAGGTTTTTGAAAGAAAAGCCGGAAAGGAAATGACCATGTCGGAGCAGCGCGGAACGAATGCCATCATCCGGGAGAAGCGGTACGAAGACGGCTTCCGGGTACTGCAGGGCCAGCGGGAATATGTGACCTACCCGGACAACACGTCTGTCCGTATATGGTATTCGGAGGATCCATGGCGGTTTGAAGAGCATGTCCATTCCGCGGTGGAGATCGTGCTGACCCTGGAAGGCAGCGTGGAATATGTGGTGGACGGCGTGCCGTACACCGTCCGCAAGGACGAGGTACTGGTTATCCCCCATGAGGCGATCCATTCCCTGGCGATGGGGGAGAACAGCAGCCGCCTGCTGTTCCTGTTTGAGCCGGATGTGCTGATGTCCCTGCGGGACCTGAAGCGGCTGCCGGGCCTGTTTGACCGGGTTTTCTACCTGCATGACGGATCGGATACGCATACCCGGATCCGGGAGATGCTGCTGAAGATCCGGAGCATCGAGAAGGAACAGAACCTTGCATGGAACGCGATGATCTACAGCTACCTGATCCGGATCTACTCGGCGCTGTGCCAGCACTACATGTCCGGTGTCATCACCCGCGGGCGGGAGACAACCGTCCGGGCGGTGGACCAGGAAGTGATCACTGCTTCCATGGTGTATATCAACGAGCATTACCATGAAGAGCTGTCCCTGGATGACGTGGCGGCTTTCGCGGGATTCAGCCGGTATTATTTCTCCCGCTCCTTCAAGAAGCAGACCGGCTACTTCTTCAAGGATTACCTGTGCCAGAAACGGCTTCAGGTGGCGATGGAGCTGCTGACCCGGACGGAGCTTTCCATGCGGGAGGTGGCGTCCCGGAGCGGATTCGGCAGCGTGGCGACATTCAACCGCGCATTCCGGGAGAAGAACGGCTGCACGCCGTCCAAATACCGGGCAATCTACGGCGGACGGTAACGAAAATGAAGCGGTAACGGCATGACCTTCGGGCCATGCCGTTTTTTTGTGCTGAACCGGAAAACCGGCGCCCCGGCGTAATTGACAAGCGTATTCCTATATTGATAGAATGATCTGACTGCGATCGTTGGGATGTGACATACAGCATGAACGGATATAACAAAAGAGGACGGAGCCGCCGGGCCGGGACGGCCGGCGAAACGGCGGAGGAAAGCCAGCTGACGCTGAACCTGAAAAAGGACGAGCTGTTTGATCCGTATGTGGTGCTGCCCCATCCGGAGGTGAATCCGGTGGTATATGAGGCGGTGGACCGGTTTGTGCAGCGGTACGGCGGGGACAGCATGAAAATCTCCATTATGTCGGGGGACGACGTGAACCCGTCCATCCAGGAAGTGTTCCGGGAAGCCTACTGCAGCCATTATGACGATGAGCTGCAGAAAACGGAAAACTACCTGCACCGGAGGTATGTCCGGGTATTTATGCTGGTGCTGGTATGCATTGCCGCGCTCCTGACCGGCAGTTTCCTGTCGGAACGCCTGACCCGGTTTGAGCTGATCGCAGGCATCGTGATGGAACTGGGTGTTTTCTGCCTGTGGGAAATCGGATACACGCACTTCGACCGGAGCGACGCGTCCCTCCGGAAAAAGACCATCCTCCGGGCACGGAACGCTGAAATCGAGTTTTTATAAACCGCCGGGAGGGCGGTCCGGGAACAGCGGCCGCGGGAGCGGAAATGACCATAAAGGGGAAATGACGGACATGGAAATCAGGAAGCTGAGGGAAAACGACAAACTCACCATTTCGCTGGACGGACAGCTGGATACCATGACAGCCAAAGAACTGGAAAAGGAGCTGCATGATTCGGCGGACGGTGTCACGGAACTGGTGCTGGACCTCAGCCGCCTGTCCTTCATTACGTCAGCCGGGCTCCGCATCCTGGCTGTCGCACAGAAGATGATGAAACGCCAGGGACGCCTGGTGATCCGGGATCCGCAGCCGGACGTCCGGGAAGTGTTTGACGTGACGGGGCTCTCCAGTTTCCTGGAGATTGAAACCAGCTATGCGCAGTGAGGGAAAGCGGGAGAAACGCCGGCTGACGATCTCCAGGGCATTCCTGCGCTGGCTGCTGTCGATTGTGGCTGTCGGTTTCCTGGCCAGCATGCTGTTTACCTGGATCCACCAGACCGGCACGTCCAACAACAACGCGGTTACGCTGCTGCGGATCAATGTGCAGGATGTCCGGCAGGATGTTATTGACGCGTCGGATGAAAACCTGCTGAAGCTGACACGGGAAATCGCCGCGGAGCTGAACAGCAGCGTAAGGGTAAACTCCGATACGCTGAAACAGATGTTGCAGATCCATGATGTGGCGGAGATCAATCTCATTGACCGCAGCGGCATCATTACGGCGACCACCATGGACGAATTCCAGGATTATGATATGCGGAGCGGGAAACAGTCCGCAGAGTTTATGACACTCCTGGAGACAGATACAAAGGAATACGTGCAGAGCTACCAGCCCACATCATCCGATCCGTCCCTGTTCCGGAAATACGCTGCCGTTACGCTGCGGGCGGGCGGGTTTGTCCAGGTGGGCTATGACGGGGAGCGCTTCCGGCGGGATATTGACCAGTATGTCATCAATGCCGCGAAAAACCGCCATGTAGGCCAGACCGGCTGCATTATTATCGCGAATGAGGAGTGGAATATCGTCAGCGACCGGTATGGGCTTGCCGGCAGCAACCTGGCGGAGACCGGCATCTGGATTGACCGGCCGACCATGCCGGAGAACGAGGTGTTCCGCGCGCAGGTGTATGGCGAAGACTGCTCCTGCACCTATATCTTTACAGAAGGCTACTATATCATCGCGGTCCTGCCCGAAAACGAAATTATCCTGGAGCGGGATTCCTCCCTCCGGATGATGGGGATCATGGAGATTCTCCTGTTCCTGGTTCTGTTTACCGTGATTTTCCTGCTGGTGAAATACCTGGTGCTGGATAATCTCGGAAAAGTCAATAACTCCCTGTCCCGGATTTCGGACGGGGACCTGGATGAAGTGGTGGATGTCCGGTCCAACGCGGAGTTTTCCGACCTTTCCGATGATATCAATTCCACGGTCGGCACCCTGAAACAGTATATCGCGGACGCGGCTGCCCGGATTGATGAGGAGCTGGCTCTTGCGAAGGATATCCAGGAGTCGGCGCTTCCTTCGGTATTCCCGCCCTATCCGGACCGGCCGGAGTTTTCCCTTTATGCCGATATGGAGACCGCCCGGGAGGTCGGCGGGGATTTTTATGACTTCTACCTGCTGGATGACAACCGACTCGCGTTCCTGGTGGCGGACGTTTCCGGCAAGGGAATTCCGGCAGCCATGTTCATGATGACCGCCAAGACCGTACTGCGGGACTATGCTGAGCGCGGGGATTCCCCGAAGGATGTGTTCACCAACGCGAATGCCCAGCTGTGCGGCGGGAATGACGCGGATATGTTCCTGACGGCGTGGATGGGCTTCCTGGAAACGGATACGGGACGCCTCCGCTTTGTGAACGCGGGGCACAACCCGCCGGTACTGATCCGGAAAGGAAAGAGCGTTTTTATTGAACAGAAACCGAACCTGATGCTGGCCATGGCGGAGGGGATGGTTTACCGGGAAGAGCAGATGCAGCTGGAACCCGGGGATATGCTGTACCTGTATACAGACGGTGTGACGGAAGCTTCCGCGGCGGACCGGCAGCGGTTCGGGAACGCGAGACTGCTGGAGATCCTGTCCGGCCGGGCCGGGGACGGGGACGCGGCCTGCCGGGAGACCTGCGATGCCGTGCGGAAGGCGGTTGAAGCGTTTGCCGGGGACGCGCCGCAATTTGATGACATTACCCAGCTGTGCCTGTTCTACCGGGGTGCGCAGCCGGAAGAAAGCGCGGGCGGAAACTGCCGGGAGCTGACGGTGGACGCCCGGGAGGAAAACCTGCCGGAGGTGCTCGCCTTTGTCCGCGCGTGCCTGGATGAAACGGAATGCGGGGAAAAGGAAAGAAAGCAGACCGGCATGGCGGCGGAGGAGATCTTCATGAATATTGCCGGGTACGCATATCCGGATAAGGACGGCGGAACGGTGCATATTGCCGCGGAAACGGGCCGGGATGAAATCCGGATTACGTTTACCGACTCCGGTGTGCCCTACAATCCGCTGGAGAAACCGGACCCGGACCTGGCCATGGACATTGAGGAGCGGGAGCACGGCGGCTTCGGAATCTATATGGTCAAACAGGCTATGGACGAGGTATCCTATCATCGGGAGGACGGATACAATATCCTGACTGTCCGGAAAAAACGGGCAGGCCGGTAAGCAGTGCGGATCGGTGATCCAACACAGGAGGATAATCATATGAAAATTCACGGACTGCAGAAGATGACGCTGCTGGACTATCCGGGGAAGGTGGCGTGCACGGTTTTCCTGGGCGGATGTGATATGCGCTGCCCGTTCTGCCACAACGCAGAGCTGATTGACGGAACCGCGCCGGCGGTGATGGAAGAGGAAGAGCTGCTGGCATTCCTGAAAAAGCGGACCGGCCTGCTGGAAGGCGTGGCGATCACGGGCGGCGAACCGCTGCTGCGGGATGATACGATCACCCTGATGGAAAGGATCCGGGAGCTGGGATACCCGGTGAAGCTGGACACCAACGGCACCCATCCCGACCGGCTGCGGAAAATCCTGGACCGGGACCTGGCAGCATATGTGGCGATGGACATCAAGAACAGCCCGGACCGCTACGCGGTGACCGCAGGACTGGAGAAGATGGACCTTTCGCCGGTGCGGGAAAGCGTGTCCCTGCTGCTGGAAGGCCGGACGGACTATGAGTTCCGGACCACCGTGGTGGCGGAACTGCATGACGCGGATTCCTTCCGCGGAATCGGGGAATGGATCCGGGGCGCCAGGCACTACTACCTGCAGAAATTTACGGACCGGGATACGGTTCCATTCGGCGGATTTCACGCCCCGGAAGATGAAAAAATGCTGGAATATGCCGCAATCGCAAGGGAATATGTGCCTTCGGCCGTAATCCGCGGAATGGACGACCAGCACAAGATATAGTACGAAAAAAGATTTTTCTGATACAACATATTGACTTTCCACTCCTGAACGTGATATATTATGCAAGCACACGGGGGAGACATTCCTCGCCTCGTTCAAAAAAGCAAAATATACATGGCAGGAGCGGAAAATTATGTATCAGGTTGTTAAACGTGACGGTAAAATTGTCGACTTTGAGATCAGCAAGATCTCAAAAGCGATCACCAAGGCATTCGAAGCGCTTGGAAAACAGTATCATCCCAGCGTGATCGACATGCTGGCCCTGCGGGTTACGGCGGAATATGAGCCGCTGATCCAGGACGGCAAAATCGCAGTGGAAAGCATCCAGGACTGCGTGGAAAAGGTGCTTTCCGAAGCGGGATACGCGGATGTGGCCAAGGCCTACATCCTGTACCGCAAACAGCGCGAGAAAGTCCGCAATGTCAATTCCGCCCTGCTGAACTATAAAGACCTGGTTGACAATTACCTGCGCATCAATGACTGGCGCGTGAAGGAAAACTCCACCGTGACTTATTCGGTGGGCGGACTGATCCTGTCCAACTCCGGCGCCATCACGGCCAACTACTGGCTGAGCGAAATCTACGACAATGAAATCGCCGAAGCGCACCGCAGCGCGGCGATCCATATCCACGACCTGAGCATGCTCACCGGCTACTGCGCCGGCTGGAGCCTGAAGCAGCTGATCCAGGAAGGCCTGGGCGGCGTCCCCGGGAAGATCACCAGTTCCCCCGCCGGCCACCTGTCCACCCTGTGCAACCAGATGGTCAACTTCCTGGGCATCATGCAGAACGAATGGGCCGGCGCCCAGGCGTTCTCCAGCTT
>JAFRTK010000089.1 GCA_017427165.1 Clostridia bacterium | reverse complement strand
TTGTCACATAGTATATGGAGGAGGAGAAATATGAGGAAACGGTTGACTGCGCTGGTGACAGCCCTGCTGCTTGTGTTGGGAATGCTGCCCGCAGGCGCACTGGCGAATGCCATGGAAGCCTGGACAACAGACCGTGTGGTTGAACCTACCTGTACGGAGCAGGGGTATACGGTGGAATCCAACTTTATTACCATGGAAACCCGCAATGTAAACTATACAGATCCCCTCGGCCATGCCTGGGGCGAGTGGGAGACTGAAGATGCCACCTGCGAGCAGGACGGATACCGGCAGCGGAAGTGCTCCCGGTGCGGCACATATGAAGTGCAGGAAATTCCGGCCGGGCACCAGATGGGTGCGTGGCACCAGGTAACTGCCCCGGGATATGGAACGCCCGGCATGGAACAGCGGGAATGCCAGCGCCCCGGATGTGCATACAGCGAGACCCGGGAAATTCCGGCATATACGCCCACTCCGGCCCCGACCGCGACACCGGCGCCCACGGCTACACCGGCCCCCACGGCCACTCCGGCGCCGACGGCAACTGTGGCGCCGACTGCTACGACTGCGCCCACGCAGGCGCCGACCGGGGCGCCCCATGAGCATACCTGGGGCGAATGGAAAACAGACAAGAGCGTCCATGCCAGCTGTACCCAGCGGGAAATGCAGTACCGGGTCTGCAGCGGCTGCGGCCAGGAAGAATACCGCTATGCCGATTACGGCGACCATGACTGGGGCGAGTGGGAGGTTGTGACGCCGGCCACGGCAACGGAAAACGGCGTGGAGCGCCGGGTGTGCCGGAACGATCCGTCCCATACGGAGGAACGGGATATTCCCGCGACGGGGGATATTCCCGGAAATGTGCCGGGGACGGTGCCCGGAATGGCAATGCTGGCGCTGGACGTATACCTGCAGCCGGAAGAAGCGAAGGAATCCTATGATCTCCAGGAAATGGTTTCCATAGAAGCCAGGGCGACGAACACCGGCAGCGTTACCCTGAACGGGATTTGCTTCTACAATGCGGACACCGGGAGCTTACTTGACTGGAACGCAAATGAAATGGCGCCCGGGGAGAGCCTGATCTACCGGTACGAGACATATGCGGCTGATAACGACAACGGTAAATTCACATTCGGCATGACCGCGGTCGGCTTTACCGAGGAAGTGTCGAAGGTTCAGCAATATGGCGATACGACCTCCATCGGATCGGCGCTGAGCTCCAACACGGACTACGTGACCGTGCCGCTGAATACGGCGCCGAAGGCGTCTCTGCACCTCGAAATGAGGCTGACCCCCGAACACGCCCAGGAAGCGTATGAAACCGATGAGATGGTTTTTGTGGACCGGGTGACGACCAATACCGGTGCAGTACCGGTGCACTATATCCAGTATTATGCTTACGGGAGAAACCTGTGCGGCATGTATACGGAGACCGTGGCACCCGGGGAAACCATTGTTTCCACCATTGGATTTCCTGCCAATGATACCGGGGATGGAACCTGCACGATTACTGATACGGCGGTGGGGGTGACCCGGCCGGAGGATGCGGCATACAGTGCTCAAATGGCGGGCGCAGCGGCAGCCGGTTCCGCAGTGATCTCCAATGCGGCCACCCTGGTGATTCCGATGAAGGGGAAGGAAAACCCGAAGGCGGAACTGCTCCTGACGGACAACGGTGATTACCCGGCCCAGGATATTTATGACGCGGACGGGTATGTACACGCCTACTACCGGGTATACAATACCGGCGAACGCACCCTGGATACATATCTGCATATACAGTGCAGCAACGGATATACAGCCATATACAATAGGGGGATACTGGAACCGGGTGGATGGTCCGGCGGCGGAACCGGAGCCGGAACAGGCTATCTTCCGGAGCGCATTACACCCGGCACAGAAACGGAAGAACTGCTGGGAACAGTGGACCAGACTTTCTGGTATGTGGGCTATGATCCGGAAACCGGGGAAGAACTCTGCACCTCCAACAAAATCACCCGCAGCTGGAAGGTGCGGAAGCCCGGCCCGGGCGAATGGGAAATCCCGGAGGAGAGCCGGCTGGCAGTAACGCAGCGGGAATTGTCCACACCGGCGAATCCCAACGGATACCAGCTGGGTGAAACATGGACCCTTGAGACGGAAATCAGCAATGTCGGCGCTGCGGCGGTTGACTTTACGATTTCACTTGATGACATACGGAATTTGCGGAACCATGTCAATGATTTCCCGCTGGAGCCCGGAATGCAGACGCAGTACTGGTCCAATGGCACAGTGACCGAAGAAGACGTGGAACGCGGATATATCTATTTCGTACCGGCGGAGATCACCTGGACTGATCCGGACAGCGAAAAGGAGCATACCATCTGGTCCAATGACATAGTACTGCCGGTGATGCGCGTGAACGGCCCGTGGCTGCAGGTGGTGAAGACGGTGGAAAGCCAGCCGGCCAACGGACAGTATTTCACCACGGGCGAGACGATTGACTGGGGCCTGGTGATTACCAACACCGGAACCGATACCATGACGGACATCCATGTGTGGGACGAGGAGACGGGGTATACCGAGATTGACGTCGGCACCCTGGCGCCCGGCGAAAGCGCGACGGTGAACCTGCCCTCCAACTATGTGGACGAGAACATCGTGATGACCCTGGACAGCTATGACAACATGGCGGTGGTGACCGCGAAGGACGAGCGGGGTGAAGAATGGAGTTTTGCGGGCTTTGCCTTCGCACCGCTGAACGAGGCCGGGGCGCGGAGACATCCGCTGGACGGTGAGGATTCCGAAGAAGAGGGAGACGGCACAGAGGGCAGCGCGGAATACGTGCCCGGCCAGCCGGAGACCCCGGACTATGCCGGAACCCCCGGCGGCGGGGAAGACCCGCTGGGCCCGGCGTGGGAAATCAACGCGGGCGCGACCATCTACAAGACGGTGGACGGCATGCCGGCGAACGGCGAGTACTATGAGCTCGGCGAGACGATTCCCTATGTGATCATCGTAAAGAATACCGGCGAAGTGACGCTGGATAATTTGAGCGTATATGACAGCCTGGCGGGCTTTGCACCCATCGGGGAAGCGACCGGGCTGGAGCAGGGAGCGGAACGTCCCTTTGAATTCGCCTACACCGTAACGCAGGAGGATATTGACCGCGGATATGTGGTGAACCAGGCGATGATGCGCTACAGCTACAGCGGCATCAACAGCCTGCCCGTGCAGAGCAACCCGGTGTACAGCATCGCGGGTGAGAACGGATTTATCCCGCTGGACGGCATCCCCGGCGGAGAGGACGGATCGGAAATGAAGCCCCTGCTGCCCGGAATCCCCGGTGGCGGATGGTTTGATCCGGACAAGCTGCCCGGCGGCGGAAAGCCTGCAGTCGGCCCGGACGGCGAACCGATCCTGGGACCCGACGGAGAACCGATCATCGTGCCGGAAGGCATGGAAATTGTGACCGGACCGGATGGTATGCCCATCACCGGACCGGACGGGAAACCCATCACGGGATCGGACGGCATGCCGGTATACGCGCCGGACGGCACGGAAGCAGTAACCGGACCGGACGGAACGCCGGTGACGGTACCGACGGACATGCCGGTGACTGCCCCCGACGGCACCCCGGTAACTGGACCGGACGGCAAGCCTGTGGTGATTCCTGCGGGGACGCCGGTACTGAAGCTGCCGGACGGAAGCTTTGGCGTGATCCTGCCGGACGGCACTGTGATCAAGACCGACGGGGACGGCAATCCCATCCTGGATGGAAACGGCGAAGTGATCATCATCGGCTGGCCGGGCCAGCACGGTGTGTACAGCCCGGCACGGCCGGACAGCTGTGAGCTGCGCCTGGGCTCCGTGGCGGGATCGGAAATCACCTATACGCTGCATGCCTGCGCGGATCACCTGGAGGCGGCACAGGCAGCGGAAACCGCGGCAGCCGCGGGCACCGCGGAAGGCTGGAAGCAGGCGGCCGACATCTGGCGTGAAGAAATCAATGAACTGTACGGCATCCTGGCGGAAGCCGGGGACGAGCCCGCAAAGGCGGCCGTGCTGTATGACATGACGATGTTCTACGCATACCTGGCAAACTATGAAACGATGAACCGGGCAGCGGATGAAGTGACCGTGCAGAAGACGATTGCCGAGATGCTTCGTCTGCGCTGCACCGAGCTGTGCTGCGCGATCCACACGGCGCCGGAACGGCTGCCGGACAGCCTGCTGAATAGCTACATGCCGGCGGATGACAAGGGTGGAGTTCCCGGCCGGGAAATCGGCACCCTGAACGGCAGCAACGCGGCCCTGGCGGAGCGGTTTACCGCTCCCGGCGCGCGGACGCTGAGCGCAGTGAAGGATATGATGAACGGCCTGAAGACGACCGATGCGCGGGTGAACGCATTCGTGAAGGCACAGTCAGCCTGGCAGACCAGCCTGGACCGTGTGGTGAACACGGGCTACAAGGCTGCGGACAAGGAAGGCCGCAAGGCTATCGCCGGCTGCCGCAAGGCGCTGGACCTGATGATTGCCGCGCACGAGGGTGTGCTGGAGATGCTGTATGCCGAAGCGCCCGATGTGGCGGAAGAGGTCGTGGCATCCATGTACCGCAATGCCCTGCTGGATGCGGGAATGGCGTTTGGAGTGAAATAAGGATTTAAGGTGTGTTCGATCGCTCCGACCCGGGGTTATATCGTTTCGGGACACGCTTTCGCTGTGTTCCGCACGCAGCAGATTCTAAACTCTGATGTCGGCTTCGCCTCGTCAATCGTTAAGAACTGGCGTGCTCCAAAACGTCCCGAGAACGAAACACCCCGGGTCTGCGCTCGCCACTATTCCCGGCAGTTCGAAAGTGAAGAGTTGAGAGTGAAGAGTTAAGAGTGGA
>JAFRTK010000088.1 GCA_017427165.1 Clostridia bacterium | reverse complement strand
TTTGCCGCCAGGATCCGGCACAGCACACCGGACCCCGAAAGGAAGTCCGTTGTGTTCAGCGTTTCGGATATCGATATCGTTATGCGCGAATCCATTGATAACATGAAGTCCCTGTTCCTCATCTATGAACCGCTCTCCGGCGGCCTGGCGGACCTGCCAAAATCCGTGGATTCCTTCTCATCCATCATGAAGAACGGTGAAGATATCACGCCGGGGGAATTCCGGAAATCCGGCCAAAAGGTCCTGGATTCCGCCCATTCGCCGAAAAAATACCTGTCCAACGGCCTCGAGCTGTCCGGAATCGGGCTGGAAGAGGACGGAATGCTGCACATCCAGCTGCACACGGTGGAGCGGAAAACCGGGACCATTGACGGTATTTCCTATGCACAGCTTTATTCCTGGTACCTGCATATCGACCATAAAGTGCCTGACCGGGGATACAGCCTGACATGGACGGATCCCGAGGCCGTGGGAGACCAGACATATTTTGAATATATCATTCCCTGGACCATGGAGGATTTTGACAGGTATTCCCTGCGCCTTGACCTCTTCGAGAAATGGTCCGAACTCCCGGATCCTGTCACGCTGGACATCTCCCGCCCGGAATAAGAAAACCCACACAAAAAAAGCACCCGTTCATTCCCGATAATGAGAATGAACGGGCTTTTTCATTTAGTCTTCAATGCAGGTCCAGCTCGTAATCCGTTTCCTCTTCCTTCGCTGTTTCCACCCGTACGCTCCTTCTTCCGCTGCGTTCCGCCTTCCCGCCTGCTTCCTTCAGCAGCTGGATTATCTCATCCTGCTGGCGGATCAGGTGCATGTTCTCCTGTTCGGCCACGTGCATCCGGTCCAGCAGCTCATTCCGGAACTCCCGGGTCTTCCCCTGGATTCCGTATTCGTTCACCCGCAGGGTCTTGAGGTCATCCGCGATATTGGTGAACATGAGTACCACACAAGCACCAACAATCAACCCAATACCAGGAATAATCCATGTGCTGGCAAGAATCTCTTCAAACGACAGTTGTGAATTGATCGCCGTAAAGATGCCGTATCCCAGCATTGCAATGCCCACAATCACTGCCATATAGCAGAAAACCCTGACAACTGTTACGGAAGCATCAGACCGGATCACATTCTTCTTCGCCATTCCCGATTCCCCCTGTTTTTTTCTCTCTGCCTATCAGACGAATGAAAGCCCAAAAAGCTTCCCGAAGAACGTCAGGGACGGTTTTGCCTGTCCGAACCCGCGCTGTAAGCTTGTTGGCTGTATGTCACAAGCTGAATCCGGCTCAACCGGGTTTGAACTGCAGAACCGTCCCTGCGTTCTTTTTACAATCTCAGATATTCCGGAATCTCCATTCCGACAGCCTTCATCCCGTCCTCCAGCCCGCGGACGATCTCCTCCCGGGAGAAATCCGCCGCGGCCAGGAAATCATCGTCTTTCCCGTTCAGGTAGTCATAAAAGGAAAGCACCAGCGCCGCCTTCTGCTTATCATCCCAGGAAGCGGCGGCAATCAGGTCAAACAGCTTCTCCTCCGCCTCGTTCACCCGGCCTTCATCCACCATCCGCTTCAGCAGGTCATCGTCTTTCCGGCAGTATTCTTCCATTACTGCCGGAATTTCCACTTCCTCCTGCCGGTTGAACAGCAGCTTCGCCAGGATCTGCGCGACCCCGTGGATCAGCCGCATGATGTAGTCCTTCTCGTAGTAATACAAGGCCGTTCCTCCGCCTGCGTTTTTTCCATTGTACCATGAACAGTAAGGAGAAATAAAGAAGCAGTGAATGGAGCCATGGGCATTTTTCCTTTTCTATGTTATAATCACACCCAATAGAACACCAAACCGGAGGTACCCCATGGCTTCCTGGATGATTCACCTGCGGATCGCGGACCTGCTCCTGGACCAGATCCCCGGTCTCGACGAAACCGCTTTTGTTTTCGGCAATATCGCGCCGGACAGCGGCGTTCCCAACGCCGACTGGTCGGTCTTTACCCCTTCGAAATCCGTTTCCCATTACCAGGACAACCTGGAAGATAAGACCACCATCAATATTGATTGTTTCCTCCGGGAGTACTTCTCCCCGGAACTGATCCGTTCCTATTCCCTCCGGGAATTCTCCTTCTTCCTGGGGTATTACACCCATCTCCTGTCCGATATCGAATGGGCAGCGAAGATCGCGTATCCTTCCCTGGAAGCCCATCCGGAAAAAGCCCGGAAAGACAGAACCGCTTTCATCTGGGAGATGAAGCGGGACTGGTATGACCTGGACTTCCGCTACCTGCTGGAGCACCCGGACTTCCGGGCGTTCAGGATCTATGAGCAGGCAGAAGGATTCCGCAATGACCTGATGGATATCTTCAGCGAAGATGCCTTTGAAAACCGCAGGGAATACATCTGTGGTTTCTACCGCGGGGAGCATGGGGAACTGTACAGGGAGTATCCCTACCTGACGCCGGAGCAGGCGGATGGGTTTGTGGGAGAGACGGTGGAGAAGGTTGGAAATACAATCCAGGACGTACTGGCAGTATGGAATGAGAGGAACCGGGGCTGATTATAGCCCCGGTTCTTCAAACCGGTACAGACGGCTTTCTCCGGCAGTTACCAGGATTCCAGCCTCCGTCCATTCCATATAGGCGTCCAATCCGTTCAGGTATTTCTGTGCCTCTGCGCCGGTACCGAACTCAAGCCCCTCAATCGGCACGCATTCCATGTCGGAGAGGTGTACCAGCAAAGCAGTCACTTCTGCCGCCTCATCCGGCTTGCGCATAACCGATGGCATCGCCAGCACCACGGCATACTCTCCGTCCGGAGAGAGTTCCATCTCAGCAATATTCATATACCGCTGGATCGTCCCGGTGGCCTGGGTATTGTTCCCGCCGCGCCTGTTCTTCCGTGCGGAGGCCATAACTTCCCGGTTGGCTTCCCGTACGGTTTTCACTTCCTCCGCATTCATCGGGATCAGCTTGGTTTCTCCTTCCGGAATGACCCACAGTGTATTCCACTCATCCTGGTTCCATTTCGCAGCCCGGATACGCAGCAGCCCGGAATCCAGGCCATAGGCTGAGCTCATGGGGCTTTCTTCTGTTTCCGCCAATACCAGGGAATAACCGGAAGCCGAAGATGTTTCCACTGCCTTCGCCGAAGTGGAAATCTCCCCCAGGAAAGAAATTTCATCTGTTTCCGCTTCTTCCGGCGAGTCGGGGCCAAACCACAGGCACCGCTGCGGGATATCCCGTCCC
>JAFRTK010000087.1 GCA_017427165.1 Clostridia bacterium | reverse complement strand
GTGGAGGATGAATTTGTCAACCGCGAGATCCTCCGGATGATTCTGGAACAGGACTATGAAACCGCGGTCGCGGAAAACCGTTCCGAAGCCATGGCGTTCATCCGGGAAAACCTGGAAACGCTCAGCCTGATCCTGCTGGACCTGAACCTTCCGGACGGCCACGGCCTGGAGCTCCTGAACGAGCTGAAAAAGGACGAGCTCACCTCCCGGCTCCCGGTCATCGTGCTCACCTCCGACAAGGAGGCCGAGGTGGAAAGCCTGAACTCCGGCGCCAGCGATTTCATCTCCAAGCCCTACCCGATGAACGAAATCATACGCGCCCGGATCCGCCGCACGATCGAGCTGTCCGAAAACCGGGACCTGATCCGCTGGACGGAGCGCGACCAGCTCACCGGCCTGTATAACCGGGATTACTTCTATCGCTATGCCGGCCGGTACGACGTTTTCCATAAAGACGAGCCGACAGACGCGCTGATCGTGGATGTATACCACTTCCATATGATCAACGAGCGCTACGGGAAGGCCGCCGGGGACGAGGTCCTCCGGCGGATCGGCCGGGAGCTCCGCCGCCTGGTTGCCCCCTCCGGCGGAATTGTCTGCCGCCGGGAGGCGGATACCTTCCAGGTTTACTGCCCGCACCGGGAGGACTATGACGCAATCGCGGACAGCGTGTCCGTGGCAGCCGGCGGGGACGGAGGAAACCGGATCCGCGTCCGGATCGGCGTATACTCCTGCGTAGACAAAACCATGGACATTTCCCAACGCTTCGATCATGCCAAGAACGCCGCAAACCAGATCCGCGGAAGCTTCCACAGCACCGTCGCCTTCTATGATGACGCGCTGCATGAAAAGGAGATTTTCACAGAACGCCTGCTGGATGACTTCCCGGCCGCCCTGGAGCAGAAGCAGTTTGTCGTGTACTTCCAGCCGAAGTACAGCATCCGCCCGGATACCCCGGTGCTGTGCGGTGCCGAAGCGCTGGTGCGCTGGAAGCATCCGGAACTGGGAATGGTCAGCCCGGGCGTTTTCATCCCGCTGTTTGAAGGCAACGGGCTTATCCGGGAACTGGACAACTATGTCTGGCGCGAGGCCGCGGCGCAGCTGGCCGAATGGAAACGGCGCCTTGGTTTCACGGTCCCCGTCTCGGTCAATATGTCCCGGGTGGATATCCTGGACCCGAAGCTTCCCGAAACGCTCCGCGCCCTGGTTGCGGGCAGCGGGCTGGATTATTCTGACCTGCACCTGGAGGTGACGGAATCCGCCTATGCCCGGGACACCGCGCAGATCATCAGCACCGTCAACACCCTGCGCGATATGGGCTTTGTGATTGAAATGGATGACTTCGGCAGCGGGTACTCCTCCCTGAACATGATCTCCGCGCTGCCGGTCGATGTGCTGAAGCTGGATATGCAGTTTATCCGCACCGCCTTCAGTGAAAACGGCAGCACCCGCATGCTGGAAATTGTGCTGGACATCGCCCGGCTGCTGAATGTGCCCATGGTCGCGGAAGGCGTGGAAACCATGGAGCAGATGAATGTCCTGCGGCAGATGGGATGCGATGCGGTGCAGGGCTACTGCTTCGCACGCCCCATGCCCGCGGCGGAATTTGAACCATACCTGGCAAGGAGGGAATGGCATGCTGACCATTGAAAACCTGCGCGCCTGGGGCGCGAACACGGATGAGGCGCTCCGGCGCTGCATGAACAACGAGGCTTTCTACCTGGGCCTGGTCTCCCGCGCCATGCAGGATGATTCCATCGGTAAACTGAAGGAGGCTGTGGAAGCCGGGAACCTGGAGCGCGGCTTTGAGCTGGCCCACGCGCTCAAGGGCACCATGGGCAACCTGGCCCTGACCCCGATCTGCACGCCGGTGCAGGAGATCACGGAGCTGCTCCGGGCCCGCGCGCAGGCGGATTACACTCCCCTGCTTTCCGAAATCATCACCCAAAGGGACAAGCTGATCGCTCTCCTCCGGTAAACCGGGCAGGCCTGCGTCGCAGACGCACATCAAACGGACAGGAATTTCCTGTCCGTTTTCCTTATGCCCGTTGACACTCCCGGCGGGAAAACAGTATTCTGGATTGCGCTAACTTTTCCCCTTCCCCGGCCGTCTAATAGATGTCATGACAGACAAAACCCCTTCGAAGAGGTACCGATGAAATGATGGAAGAACGTCCGTTCACACAGAAGCTGCTGGAGAGCGAGCCGATGCTGTACCGCATCGCCTGCGCGCTCCTCCGGTCGGAAGCCGACCGGCAGGACGCCATGCAGGAGACCGCGCTGAAAGCCTGGAAAAACCGGGCTTCCCTGCGGGAGGAACAGTATTTCAGAACCTGGATTTCCCGGATCATGGTGAATGAGTGCCATAACCTGCACCGGAAGAACAGCCGATACGTCCCAATGGAGGAACTGCCGGACCAGCCCACGCCGGATTCCGGCGAGCAGGAGACGCGGCTGATGCTGGAAAGCCTGCCGGAGAAGCAGCGCGTTCCGCTGGTGCTTCACTACCTGGAAGGGTTCTCACTGGAGGAGATTGCCCGGGTGCAGCACATTTCCCTGGCCCTGGTGAAATACCGGATGCACCAGGCCCGTAAAGCGCTTCGTGTGGAATGGAACGGAAAGGAGGAGTCGAAATGACAGAGCAGGAACTTCGCAGCCGGCTGGAAAACCTGACGGGTGAAATCCCGGCGGAAACGCACCGTGCCTTCCTTTCGGCGGCCTCTCCGGGAAAGGAAGCAAAAGTCATGAAGAAAAAGATATCAGCGGGACTGGTCTTCGCGCTGGTCCTCGCCCTGCTCGCGGTGGCTGCCATCGCCGCGGGAATCGGCTATAACCTGGAATGGTGGTATACGGAGCGCAACGGCGTGGTGGACCCGGCCGCGTTCCAGGCCATGATGGACCACCGGGTGGAAAACCCGGAACAGCAGCAGGCAGAAGACAGCCTGGTGAACGTTTCCATCCGGGAGGTATCCCTGGTGCCGGAATCCGGAACACTGGATGTCTTTATCCAGGCATCCGTGAAGGATCCGGAGCACTATGAACTTCACAGTGCCTACGCGCTGGATGTGGACGGCTCCTATATGGGGCCGGGCGGCGATCCCGATCCGGAGGAGGACGGGGAAGACCGCGGCGTCCACTGGCTGTGGGTGAGCGATCCGACCGGTGAAGAAGAATCCCGCATCGGTCCGGTTCTGCAGGTGATGGATGACAATACAAAGCGCCTGCTGCTCATCGAGTGCACCGGCGTCACCTCACCGGAAGGGGTGCACGTGCTCGGTTATCCTTCCCTGGATGAGTTCCGCACGCCGGAAGGCGAAGTCGTCTATGTGCTGGAATACTCACCGGAATGGATCAGTACGGAATATGACCGGCAGCAGGAAGCCTTTGGCAAGGAATATCCGAATATGAAGGAATATGCGGACGGAAAGATCGCGGAAGCACAGGCTGCCCGTGAAAAGCTGGCCGAAGGAATTCCCTGTGTCCTGCAATACCGGGTCGTGGAGTATACGGAAGGCATGGATGACGAAGTCCTGTATACCGGCGGAACGACCGGGCAGGTGGAATTCGCCGTCCGCCTGACGGAAGGAGGCAACTGACATGATGAAACGACTGATTCTCTGCACGCTGTGCCTGGTGATGGCCGTCTCCGCCTGCCTGGCGGAAGGAACCCCAACCGCGTCGAACCGGTATAAAGCCAGTATGTTCAATGAAATCCCAGAAAAGACCATGAAGGAACTGTTCACCGAATACATGGCGCCGGGTTACAAGGTTGACTATGACTCAGGACGCGCCTGGTGCCCGGACTTGATCATGAGCGGAGAAGGCACCTACCCCTTTTACCAGGAAATTGAAGACAATGACAGGATCCGGGCCTGCCGTGAAACCGCGGAAAAGCTGTACCGGGCTGTCTATCCCGGCTGCGAACCGGAACTGCTTTCCGCCATGTCTTACCGGGATTACTGCCTCCGTGAACTGGCGGAAACCAGCAATATGGAGCTGAAAGACGGTCAGTGGTACTACCTGGGTTCGCCGGTCACCCATGGGATGGAAGGCGCCCTGAAGGCAGCCGGTCTGCTTCAGGCATACCAGCGGGATAAGGCCGAACAGACAGATCCCTCCTGGATCATCCTGCATTACCATCCGGCTCCCGTCGGCGGCTTGCCCGTCAGCATATACATCTGGCCCGGTGAACGGTACTGCAACAATTACGGCTGCGTAACCACCTTTGTCTTTGACGGGAATAACCGCATCATCTCCGCCGATATGGGCGGCGGTTTCACCGCGGAACCCGTAAGGGAAACAGAAATCACGGTTTCAAAGGACGAGGCACTCCGCATTGCCCGGGACCAGTTTGCGAAGGAGAAAGTGGAAAAGCCAACTGCGCACGGGTACGACTGGGGGGCTTATGTCGGCGAACCCAGTGTCTATGACGCCCTGCTGAAGGAACTGGGCCGGTCGTCCATCCATGCTGAAACCGTGCTGGAGGAAGACTCCGGGCGCCTGGTGATGTTCATGACCAGTAAATGGGAACTGATCCCCGCCTGGGAATTCCATGGAACAATGAACGTCATTGCGGATGGGCAGGTCATCCAGGATCACTTCCAGGGAAACATGGGTTATACCTTCATCTCAGCCGAGGACGGGACTCCCGGACTCGAATATGGAATCACAGGCGATTATGACTGATCAAAAACGGAGGGCCGCGTCATGCGGCTCTCCGGGTTTTTTTGATTTTGGCATTTTCTTCCGATGGCTCTGTGCCGGGCATCAGTTATCTGTTTTTCAGATCATTATTCTCTGTAGAAAACCCGATTTATCCGATATCATGTCTCTTCAGTTAAGCGCGGCAGTTTTTCCAGGCTGATGCCTGAGAGGGTCTTCATCTGACGCATGGCCAGTTCCCGCAGCAGCGTCAGCCGTTCGGCCTGTTCCTTTTTCTGTTCGATCAGCAATGCGTTGTAGCTTTCCATATTGGCAAGCACCAGCAGCTGGTTCAGGCTTGCGTAATCACGCATGTTCCCCTTTTCACCCGGATTTGCCTCCCGCCATTGTTTTGCCGTCATTCCAAACAGCGCCACATTGATCACGTCTGCTTCACTCGCGTAGGTGCAGGAGATCTGTTCCGGTGTCAGGTCCGGAGGGAGCAGATTCTGTTTGATCGCGTCTGTGTGGATATGGTAATTCAGTTTCGCGATTTCCCGGTTAAGATTCCAGGATAAGGAAAGCCGGCTGTTCTCATCGTATTTCAGTCGCTGATAATCCTTGATAATATAAAGCTTGAATTCCGGTGAAATCCAGGAAGCAAATTCAAACGCGATATCCGCATGCGCATAGATACCGCCGCCGTATCGTCCTGATTTTGTCAGCAGCCCGATGGCGCCGAGTTTTTCCGTCCAGTCTTTGATTGAAAACACAAAGGCGTTTGTTCCGGCATTTTCTTTAAACGTATCGAATTCGATACGTTTAAAACCCGGATTGTGCAGTACTTCCCACAGGCCCAGGAATTCAACGATATCCCTTCCGCGCAGCCAGTTATGAATAGTCACACGCGGATCAATACTCCTGTATTTTGCGATATCCGTCAGGGAGATGTATTCATTCCTGTAATCCGTTGTATAGATGCCAATATCCAGTCCGCCGGCATGAATTGTGCCCCTTTTGACTGCTGCAGGCATAAGGCTCCTCCCTTCGTATATGATAAATCAGGCATTTCATACTCTGCCTTCATTTTATCATTCCGGTTTCCGGAAGGAAAGGCGAACAAACGAATTTCCTTTCTCAGAAAAACCCGTTCCAGCCTGTTTCCATATAAAAAGAGGGCCGCGTCATGCGGCTCTCCGGATTTTTTTGATTTTGGGGTTTGCTTCCGACGGCTCCGTGCCAGGCATCAGCCGCCCGTGCAGGGACCGGATCACCCGGAAATAGCAGGGGAAGAGGAACAGGTCCGCCAGCACCCAGGCTGCGGGGTTCGCGAAGCAGGCCCCGTCAAACCCGGCAGCCGGCACCACCAGCAGCGCCACTGCCGTCCGGGCGACCATCTCGCACAGGCCGGCGAACATCGCTACCCGGGTAAAGCCCATACCCTGGATGCTCAGCCGGACGATGTTCACAAACAGCAACGGGATGTAAAAGGACGCGTTGATCTTCAGGTACCGGAAGCCCAGCGCCAGCACCTCCGCCGATCCGCCGTCAATGAACAGCCCCAGCATTTTGTCGCCGAAGAGCATCACCACGCCCAGCGCCAGCACGCAATAGATGGTGCCGACCACCGAAGCGCACCGCAGACCCTGGCCCACCCGGTCCAGCTTCCGCGCGCCGGTATTCTGCCCGGCGTACGTCGCCATGGTCGAGGCCAGCGCGTCAAACACGCAGGCGAAGAACATGCTCAGCTTCTGGGCGGCGCTGACCGCGGCCACCGCGTCCACGCCCAGGCCGTTCACGGACCACTGCACCACCACCGAGCCAATGGCCGTGATGGAAAACTGCAGGCCCATCGGCAGGCCGATGCCCAGCATGCTCCAGGACCGCTTCACGGAGAACCGCCGGTCCGCCGCCGTCAGCTTCAGGATCGGGAACCGCCGGATCATCACCACCAGGCAGCCGATGCCGGCAATCAGCTGGCTTACCGCCGTCGCCACCGCCGCCCCGGCCACGTCCATTTTGCAGACGATGATCAGGAACAGGTCCAGCACGATGTTCACCAGCGACGCCAGCACCAGGAAAACCACCGGCGTTTTGCTGTCTCCCAGGGACCGCAGGATGCCGCTGGCCATGTTGTACAGCACGCAGCACGGGATGGCCGCGAAGATGATGCGGATATAGCTGGCCGAGGAATCCAGGATCTCCTCCGGCGTGTTCATCAGCCGCAGCAGCGGCTTGCACAGCAGCGTGGCCGCCAGGCCGAAGATCACCGCCAGGCCCGCGCTCAGCACCGCCGCGTGCCATACGCTGCGGCGCACTTCATGCTCATCCTTCGCGCCGAAGGCCTGGGCAATCGGAATGGAAAAGCCGGAGCAGAAGCCCAGGCACAGGCCGATCACCAGGAAGTTCACCGAACCGGTGGCGCCCACCGCCGCCAGTTTTTCGGTCCCCAGGTAACGGCCGACAATGGCTGTATCGACAAAGCTGTATAACTGCTGGAAAAGCATCCCGAACAGAAGCGGGGCTGCAAAGGAAAGGATCAGCTTCAGCGGCTTCCCTTCCGTTAAATCCCTCGTCATGGTACGTGACATCCGAATAGGTACTCCTTCCGCGAACCGCCTGGTTCGCCTGCGAAGTTATACCACTTTTCCGTCGGGCGCGCAATCGCTTTCTTCGGCTGTTTTTATGTACATTCCGGTCCTTTCAGGCCGGAAAAGGCTGCCGGGTTTTCCCGGCAGCCTTTCCTTCCCCTTCGGGACCGCCCTCACGCGCCTGTTTCCCCGGGGCCGGTAAAATGGTCCACCCGATATACATAGTCCAGGTTCAGCGAGCCGAAGTTCAGGATTTTCATCCGGCGTTCTCCTCCGTCGTCATCTGCTTTTGCCGGCTGTACGTTTCAGGGCCGGACCATCATTTCTTCCCCGGTGTACAGGATCTCCCGGGTTTCCTGCCCGCCGCGCAGCCGCACCGCAAAGCGCTGTTCCCGCCGCAGGCTGCCTTCCTGCGCGCCCAGGGTCAGAACCTGTTCCCGGTCGTTCCACCGCATCGGGATCCGCTGGTATTCCCCCTGCTCATAGGCATAGGAGATCCCGTCGTCATCGTAGAAGTCGAATGCCCCGTCCGCGCCGGGGAAGATCACGATCTCCACCGGCTCACCGGTTTCCTCTTCCGTATACTGCCGGACCGGGGACAGCGGTAGGATCGTTCCCTCCCGCACGAACACCGGCACCTTTTCCAGCGGCGTCCGGACCGTAACCGCCTGTCCGCCGTTGTACAACCCGTCCCCGTCCGCTTCGTACCAGCGGCATCCCGCCGGGAGGTAGACCTCCGTGTTTTCATCCGCATCGGCAATCTTTTCCCCGCCGGGGAGGGTTTCCACCGGCCGGGTCACCGGGCACACCAGGATTCCGCTGCCCAGCATCATCTGATTGTCAGTCTCCCGCAGGCGCGGGTCCTCCGGGAACACCAGCGCCGGAACGCGCACGGCGGGAATTCCCTTTTCCCGGGTTTCCGCCAGCAGCGAATACTGGTATGCCAGCAGGCGGTAACGCATGCGGATGCACGCGGCGATTGCCTCGTAATACCGGTCCCCTGCATCGCCGAACTGCCAGATCTCCCGCGGCGTATCCGTTCCGTGGGCCCGCATCATCGTAAGGAAGCATGCATACTGCAGCCAGCGCACAAACAGTTCCCGGTATCCCGGGTCTTCCACCCCCTGCAGGAATTCCCCGCGCCAGAACCACGGCTCCCGGCAGCTGGTAAAGAATCCGCCCACGTCACAGTTCCAGAACGGTTCGCCGGCCGCCATGAAGTTCAGGCCTTCCGGCACATGGCGCCGCAGCGTTTCCCACGTGGCGCACACGTCCCCGCTCCAGGTGACCGCCGCATACCGGCGCTGCCCCGCCCAGGAGGAGCGCGTCAGGTTCAGCACCCGCGGCGCGCCGGGATCCCGGCGCATTTCCTCCCAGATGCCCCGGGAGTGCAGCAGGCTGTACAGGCTGATGGATGCCGGGTCCAGGTACTTCCGGGCTTCCCCGGTATTCACACGCATCCGCTCTTCATCCGGCAGCCGTTCGTTTCCCTGCCAGTCCGCCTCAAACGGTTCCGTGCAGTCGCACCACCAGGCGTCGATCTTCTCCGTCATCAGGCCTTCGCGGATCTGGCGCCCGTAGATGGCCCGCCCCTTCGGGCTGAATGCATCATAGGTGGAGCGGTTGCCCAGCATGCAGCCTTCCCGGATCATCTCATCCCGGTTGCTGTTCCGGTCACCCTGCATATGCGGCCAGATGGACAGCATCACCCGGACGTTCATCGTGTGCAGCCGGTCGGCAAAGCCTTCCGGATAACGGCTGCGGTCATACTGTTTCAGCCCCCACTGCCCCTCCGGCCAGGTCTGCCAGTCCTGCACGATCACATCCAGCGGGATCTTCCGCCGGCGGTATTCCGCCACGGTATCCTCAAGCTCCTGCGCGTTGACATACCGTTCCTTCGACTGGATGAACCCCAGCGCGTACCGGGGCAGCATCGGCGCCGGTCCGGTGAGCCCGCGCAGCTTTTCTGTCAGGGATTCCCAGGTTCCGTTTCCGTACACGAAATACCAGTCCAGCGAATCCGCGCAGTCAATCTCCATGAAGGAGCCTTCTTTGTCGTCATGGAACGCCATCCCGCAGCCCATGTCGAACAGGATACCCCATCCCGCGGTGGACACCAGCACCGGCACCACCGCCTTCAGGTTGTGCTGGTACAGAAGCCGCATATGCCCACGCAGGTTCCCGATGCCCTCCTCGTGGGAGCCGAGGCCGTACAGCGCTTCATTTTCCTGAAAACAGAAATACTGCCGGCCCCGCACACCGGTGCGGTCGGTTTCCGTGGCCGCAGGGTCCGCGGAGGAACGTGCGCCGTCCGCCCCGGTTTTTTCCGTAATCCGGGTCTCCGCCGAAAAAACGCTCCGGCGGATTTCCGCCGGCTGCAGTTCCGCCGGGCAGTCCGGCCGTTCCTGCAGGAGCAGTTTTCCGGTCTCGTTCGCAAAGGAAAGGGCGCCGGTTTCCCGGTTTACCCGCACATAAAGCCCGGGCAGCGTAAACACCTCGCTGCCGGCTTCCGTCCGGCGGGTCCAGCTTCCTTCCGGGCAGCCAATCACCGGGGAATACTCGTTTCCCCGGAATTGTCCGCATATGTCCCGGGTTACCTGCAGGATTCCGTCCTCCCGGGCGCGCAGGCGCAGGTGGATGCCGCCAAAAACGCCCGTCCATTCTGCTTGCATGTTTCTTTTTTCCTCTCCAGCCGGGGCCTGCCGCTGCCTACAGCGTCAGCGTCAGCACATTCAGTCCCAGGATAAACTGGTATTCCATTTTCCGGCTCAGGCGGCTGGCCATCCGGATGCCGATGTTGTGCGCCTTGTCCTCCGGGTCGAACAGCTCCGCCCGCTCCTTCGGGTTGAACGGCGGGCAGCTGTCCTTGAGGCGGATCATCAGCTCCCCGCCCTTGTACACCACCCGGACGATCACATTTTCGCTCTTTTTCCCGCTGAATCCATGGCGGATGACGTTCACCGCCATCTCCTCCAGGCAGAGGCCTGCGGCGTACGCCCGCTTCTTCTCAATTCCGTGGTCCAGGCAGAAGGCAATCACCCGGTCGGAGAACTGCAGCGCTTCCTCCTCGCTCCCGACCGCGATATCCATCCGGTCCCCGTCCGGAACGCCGAAGCCCTCCGGCAGCAGCATCATATCCCCCAGGTTCCGGGGCATGCGCTTCAGGGTCACCCACGCGCAAACCGGAATCAGCAGCACCGTCGCGATCCCGTTGAGCACCTGGGCCGCCCATACCCCCGTGGATCCAAAGGAAGGCGCCAGCAGGATGCTGAACAGGCACATTCCGGCCGCACCGTCCATCACCGAAAGGACGTTCACGATCTTCATCCGGCCGAGGCTCTGGTAATAGTTGTTGAACACGATGAACACAGTGCTGAGCGGCACCGATATCGGGAAGATCCGGAAAAACAGCACCGCCGGTTCCCACGCCCCGTCCGCGGGCGTGAAGAACAGCGAGGCAAACGGCACCGCCAGCGCAAAGGTCACCGCGGCCTCCGCGGTCACCAGCAGCAGGCCCCATGTCAGTGCGGTCTTCAGCGTATCCGCCAGGCTCGCACGGTCTTCCTCCCCGATATAGACGCTGCTCAGCAGGCGCGTGGCCGAGCCCATGCCCAGGTATACGGCGCAGTACAGGCAGCCGAAAGCGTTCACCGCTGAAAAGGCCGGCAGGCCGTACGGCGCGCAGAAATTCAGCAGG
>JAFRTK010000086.1 GCA_017427165.1 Clostridia bacterium | reverse complement strand
GAAACTCTCAGAACCGTTTTTGTTATGCCTTTGATTACGAGTATTCTTGTACTCCCCAAAGTATTCGCCCGAAGGTCCAGGGCGAACGGAAAGCCCTGGTCGACGCCTAAAGGCGTCGAAACTTTCCAAATTGCGGAATGATCGGAAACGATTATTTCGCGTATTCCGTGCTCCTTGTTTCGCGAATCACGTTCACGCGGATCTGTCCGGGGTACTCCATCTGCTCTTCGATGCGCTTGGCGATTTCCTTGGCCATGACCTTGATGCCGTCGTCGGTCACGTCTTCGGGTTTCACCATGATGCGCACCTCGCGGCCGCTCTGGATCGCGTAGGACTTTTCTACGCCGCTGAAGCTGTTGGCGATTTCTTCCAGCTTCTCCAGCCGCTTGATGTAGTTCTCCAGGCTCTCCCGGCGGGCACCGGGACGGGCGGCGGAAATCGCGTCCGCGGCCTGCACCAGCACCGCTTCCACGGTCTGGGGCTCCACATCATTGTGGTGGGCCATGATGCAGTGCACCACATCGGCGTTTTCATGGTACTTCCGGGCCAGCTCGGCGCCCAGGGTCACGTGCGTACCTTCGCTCTCGTGGTCCACAGCCTTGCCGATGTCATGCAGCAGGCCGGCGCGCTTCGCCAGCGCGACGTCCGCGCCCAGCTCGGCGGCCATCAGGCCGGCCAGGTGGCTCACTTCGATGGAGTGCTTCAGCACGTTCTGGCCGTAGCTGGTGCGGAACCGCAGGCGGCCCAGCAGCTTGACCAGTTCGTTGTGGATACCGTGCTGATTGGTCTCGAAGATTGCGTTCTCCCCGGCCTCGCGGATCTGGTTGTCCACTTCTTTCCTGGCCTTCTCGACCATCTCTTCGATGCGGGCGGGGTGAATCCGTCCGTCCATAATCAGCTTTTCAACCGCAACCCGCGCGATCTCCCGGCGTACCGGGTCGAAGGCGGATACGATCACGGCTTCCGGCGTGTCGTCAATAATCAGGTCGACGCCCGTTGCCGTTTCCAGCGCCCGGATGTTCCGGCCTTCACGGCCGATGATCCGGCCCTTCATGTCGTCGTTCGGCAGGTTGATCACGCTGACCGTGCTCTCGGCCACGTGGTCCGCTGCGCATTTCTGGATGGCCAGGGCGATGATGTTCCGGGCTTTCTTTTCTCCGTCTTCCTTGGCCTGGCTCTCGATATCCCGCACCATGGCGGCCGCGTCGTGGTAAGCGTCCTTCTGGACCTTTTCAATCACGATCTGCTTCGCTTCGTCGCGGGTCATTCCGGCCACGCGCTCCAGCTCAGTCAGCTGGCGGTTCTTCAGTTCCGCGATTTCCTCTTCCTGTTTCGCGAGATCCGCGATCTTTTTGTTCAGGTTTTCCTCGCGGGTTTCCAGGTTATCTGCCTTCTTTTCCAGGGTTTCCTCCCGCTGGATCAGGCGGCGTTCATTCTTCTGGATTTCGTTCCGGCGTTCCCGGATTTCACGCTCGTTCTCGGCGCGTTCCCGGTCATTTTCGGCTTTGGCCTTCAGGATTTCTTCCTTGGCTTCCAGCACCTTTTCCTTCTTGTAGTCTTCCGCTTTCCGGACCGCGTCGTCATACAGGCGGCGGGCATATTCCTCTGTCCGGTCAATTTTCTTTTCGGTGTAACTCTTCCGGTACATATAACCGATCAGCACACCGAGGACACACGTTACAATGGCAATCCCGATTGCAAGAATGGGTGACATGGTTCCCTCCTTTTCTGTTCAAGAATCTCAAACTCATTTCATTATTCTCCGGCACACAAAAACCCGTGCGAAAACAAACGCTTCGCACGGCTGTACGCTGCTTCGACCGAGGAGGTCCCGGTAAATCGGTATACGGTTCGCCCCATACGAGGACGCCCCTAAACAGATCGCGGAACAGGGTCCGCGTTGACAATTGGGAAACACTCTATCGATAACAGCGCGCGGTAACCGCGCAGCCGAACACAGTTAATCATATATAATATGTTAGGATTTGTCAAGAAAATGTAACCAAAACCCGTACGACCGCGTAACAAAAAACACAAAACGAACGGAAAAACGGGATAAAACCAGGCGATCTGACCGATCAATGGATCCTGTATACAATCCCTCCGGGAAGGAAAAACGGCCCCGGAAATTGAATTCCTCCAGCAGAAAAACCGGATATTCCGGACCATTTTAAAAAACGACCCCTCATCATCAAAGGAGACTCCTATGGCAGACATTATCCTGAATTTGCTCATCTTCCTCATAACTGCAGCCCTGGTCTTTACCCTTTTCCGCAAGGACGGGCAGTGGACGCCGGATAACGCCCGGGGCGCTTTCCGTTTCTTCACTGTGCAGAGCAATACGCTTTGCGCGGTTGTCTCCCTGATCACGGCGGTCACCGCCCTGGCCGGCGGCATACCGCAGTGGGCCTGGACGCTCAAGTATATCGGTACCGCGGCGGTCACCGTCACGATGCTCACCGTCATTTTCTTCCTGGCGCCCAGCATCGGGAAGGACTGGTACGATGTGCTCCTGAAGGGCGCGAGCAACCTGTTCATGCACCTGCTGACCCCGCTCATGGCGCTCATTTCCTTCTGCCTGCTGGAAAAGCGTGGCATGTCCTTCCCGCAGTGCCTGTGGGGCATGCTCCCGGTGGCCCTGTACGGCCCGCTGTACCTGTACAAAATCGCGTTTGCCCCGGAAGAAAAGCGCTGGAAGGATTTCTACGGCTTCAACAAAAACGGGAACTGGAAGATTTCCTTTGCCGCCATGCTCTTCGGTACCTTCCTCATCTGCCTGGGAATCATGGCCCTGCAGAACCTGTAACACCAACAATCAGCAAGAGAGGCTTCCCGCATGGGAAGCCTCTCAGTGTATATCCGAATATTTACTCTTCCGGAATCAGCCGGATGATGTCCTTGAATGGCATCAGCTGCGCGTCGCATTCCTCGGCCCGGTGATTCTCCAGGATGGTTTCCGCGGCCTTCCGGATCGCCGGCACCGCCGCCCGCATCAGCTGGTTGGCGTAGATGATGATGTTCGCTCCGCGGGTCTTCCACTCTTCCTCTTTCACGCTGTTGAAGGAAGTCGGCACCAGTACCACCGGGGTAGTCGGATCTTTTTCCCGGAACTTTTCGAGGAACTCGAAGATCTCCGCAGGATCCTTCTTCCGGCTGTGGATCATGATGGCATCCGCCCCGGCTTCAACAAACGCGAAAGCGCGGGTCAGCGCGTCTTCCATTCCCTGCTCCAGGATCAGGCTTTCAATCCGGGCGCAGATCATGAACTCACCGGTCCGCTGCGCTTTTTTGCCCGCTCGGATTTTCGCGGAGAAATTTTCAATCGTATCCTGCGTCTGCACCACTTCGGTGCCAAACAGGGAATTCTTCTTCAGCCCCGTCTTGTCTTCGATGATGACCATGCTCACGCCCATCCGCTCCAGGGACCGGACAGTATACACAAAGTGCTCG
>JAFRTK010000012.1 GCA_017427165.1 Clostridia bacterium | reverse complement strand
GCCGGCAAGCGCACCAAGAAGAAGGACCTGGGCATGATGGCCATGAGCTACGGCTATGTGTACGTGGCGCAGGTCGCCATGAGCAATCCGCAGCAGGTCGTCAAGGCCATGCTGGAAGCGGAAGCTTACAACGGCCCGTCCCTGATCATCGCCTACGCGCCCTGCATCAACCACGGCCTGAAGGCCAAGGGCGGCATGGGCAAGGCCCAGGCGGAAATCAAGAAGGCTGTGGACTGCGGCTACTGGCAGCTGTACCGCTACAACCCCGAACTGGAGAACCCGATGACCGTCGACAGCAAGGATCCGACCGGCGATTACCAGGAATTCCTGAAGGGCGAAGTGCGTTACACCTCCCTGGCCCAGCAGTTCCCGGATGCCGCCGCCAAGCTCTTTGTACAGCAGGAAGAGGACGCCAAGGTGCGCCGCGAATCCTACAAGAAGATGGCCGGCCAGGCATAATTTACCCCGGTTTTTACGGACCGCCGCGATTCCGCGGCGGTCCGTTTTGAACATCATGGAGGGAGGCGGAAAGCATGATCTGGTTCCAGCAGTTTTTCCTGGACCGGGAGCAGGATATTGTGGTGGACCTCTATATGGAGGGGGACCGCCTGTTTCATGTGATCCGCACCCCGAACCACCATACGGGCAACCTGATCACCAACCTCGCCCGGCTCTGCGGGCTGGAAACGGAGACCGGGGAACAGGGGCTGCTGGTGATCCGCGGGGAAATCCCCTGCTACTTTGACGGGGAAAACCGGCGGATGTACATCTTCCGCCTGGGCAACACGAAGGTGGCGAACATCTACCCGGACGGCCGGGTGGAAGTGAAGGCCTCCATTCCCGCGATCTCCAAAACCCTGATGAGCCAGACCAAGGACTACCGCGCCGGGGAGCAGAAGACGATCGTCAAGACATATATCCGGGCAGAGTGCAAGTTCCACACCGACCTGCATACCCACATGAACGGCAACCTGCCGCCGGACGCGCTGATCGCCCTGGGCATCGTCCACCAGCTGCGCTATCCGCTGTACTACATCAAGAAGCTGGAGCTGAAAACCACCCCGGCGCAGGCGGAGCTCCTGGCCGGGCGCCGTGCGCGGGCGGAGGCAGCCATGCAGGACAGCCTGACGGACGGAAAGCACCGGGACCGGCAGATCGATGACCATGTGTTCATCAACTTCGCTGACCTGATCCTCGGCAACCCCGCGGACGCGGCGGAAAACATCAGCCGTATCCGGAATTCCCTCACCATTCCGAAGGACGGGCAGGCGGTATTCGCCAACCTCGAAAAGGTTTACCTCTATCGGTATGTGTTCACCAAGGGAATCCCCGCGGAGGACCCCTTCAGCGGCCTGAACCCGGACAACATCCCGGACCGTGTCACCCGGGATTATGTGCTGCGGATGCGCCGGGACCGGGAGGACGAACGCTACGCGCGGAACACGCTGTTCCAGGACCTGCTGCTGTGGATCGCGCGGGAGTACCAGCGCCAGGGCATCCTCTATACGGAAATATCCGACACGGCGCTGGTGAACGCGGCGGATGCGCCGGCCCGCCTGCGGGAAATCCATGAGATTATGCCCGCGGTCACCCGGGAAACGGGCGTGCTGATCCGCTTCCTCGCCGGCATCCGGCGGATTCCCCTCACGATTGTCAAGAGCCGGATCACCCCGGCGGACTACCTGGCGGAAAACCTGCGCGTGCTGCGGGCGGTGGCCATGGATCCGTATGTGGCCGGCAGCGATATCATCGGCGAGGAGGTCAATGATATCCTCGAACTGCGCCCGACCATCCGGGAACTGGTGAAAATCGCCGGGGAGAACCCCGGGTTTGTGCTGCGGATCCACGCGGGCGAGAATGACGGCCTGCGGGACAATGTGGCCAACAGTATCCGCTGCGTGAAGGAAGCGCTGGCGCCCGGCCAGCCGATGCCGGATGTGCGGCTTGGCCACGGGCTGTACACCTGCGACCTGCGCAGCGCGAAGGGAAAACAGCTGCTGGAGGAGATGCGGGAGTCCGGGGTTACCCTGGAATTCCAGATCACCTCAAACGTCCGCCTGAACAACCTGTCCTCCATGGGGCGCCATCCGCTGCGCAGCTACCTGCGGGCAGGCGTCCGCTGCGTGCAGGGCACGGACGGCGGCGCGCTGTACGGCACCAACTCCATTGATGAGGAGCTGTCTCTGGAAAAGCTGCTGGGCCTTACGGTGCCGGAACTGAAGCAGATGGCGGACACGGACCGGGAAATCCTGGAGAAGAGCCGGGAACTGTTTGCCCGCCGCGAGGCGGAGTTCCGTGCGCGGTGTGCCGGAACGGACGTGGAGGAATACTATATCCGCCGCCTGGCCGGACTGCGGCCGGTGGAAAGCCGGCTGTGGAAATCATCCGGCAAGCGGGACGCCGAGGCGGCCCTGAAGGACCGGATCGCGCCGCTGCCCGCCGGGATGACCCCGCTGGTGATCGCCGGCGGAAGCTTCTCCGCCGGACGGCGCCGCCCGCCCATGCGCGAGGACGACCGGGCGCTGATCAATGAACTGCTGGCAAAGGCCGATCCGGAAAAGGTGTTCCTGGTCATCGGCCACCGGCTGACCGGGCAGGAGGGATACCTGGCCGCGCAGAACCGGGGGCGCTTCCGGATCTTCGCTGTGGTCCCGCGGGAACTCTCCCAGGCGGAAATCGGCCGGCTGCAGGAAAGCGGCGTCTCAGTCCGGATCTCGGACGAAAACGCCGCCATGGGCCTGTATAAAACTTTTGCGGATGAGATATTCGACCGGTACGAGGCCGCGCTGCTGGCGTTCGACGGCAACTCCGCCGCGATGAACCTGATCCAGGAGGCCAAGAACGGCCGGAAAAAGGCGCGGATCTACCTGAATACACGCTCCCGGGACCTGGCGGCCAAGGGGAGCGTGCTGGAAGGCTATGTGCGCCCGCTGGGCGAAGCACGGCGGGAGTGGGAAGGCTGACGGTCAGCGCCGGCGCCGGTCATGGCCGGACTGCCGGTAGAAAGCGGATTTGTTTTCGTACATCCGCTGGTCAGACTCCCGGATCACTTCGTTCAGGTCATCCCGGTTTTCCCGCATCGCGTATCCGGCGGCAACGCTGCCGGAGGCTTCGGCAATCTCCCGGGTAATCACTTCCAGGGCGGACGATACGTCCGCCTCTGTTTTTTTCAGGAAGAGGATCATGAACTCGTCCCCGCCGATCCGGTAGGGAATCACGGTGTTTCCGGCGTGGGCGGCCATGCAGCGGCCGATCGTGCGGAGCGCCTCATCCCCGGCATCGTGCCCCTTTGAATCGTTCAGGCGCTTCAGGCCGTTCATGTCCACGGACGCGACGGCGGTGATGAACCGCTCCTGGTCCGCCAGGTCCGCATAGAAGGCCTGGCGGTTCCGCAGGCCGGTCAGCGCGTCGAGGTCCGCGTCCTGCTGGTTGATGAACATATAGTAGAAGATCACGCCGATCAGGATGAACGCGGTGAGGTGTTTTCCGCCAACCTCGATATCGAACAGCGCGGCCAGGACACAGGCGATTCCGCACAGCATCAGCACGCGGACCTCATTGGTCCTGCCCATCCGGTACCGCTGGTAGGTCACAAGGAAAAGCAGCAGCAGATAAAGCCCGGCGACAATGAAGCCGAAGTAGTTCAGCGGCCCGCGGGCAAAGGCGTAGGTGTCCTCATGGAACCAGAAATAGATTCTGGAAAAGAAAGCGGAGAAGGCGAGCAGCGTGTTGACAACGGCGGGCACCCAGAACATCCAGATCCGCTTTCCGGCGGTTTCCCCGATGGCCACCAGCAGCATGCTCAGTGAGGCGGCGGGGCGGAGGGAATACCCGAGGGACGAGAACAGGATCCGCCAGAAGCGGCGGGAGGGATCCTGCGCGGCATACTCCTCCAGCAGTTCCGACAGGATCAGGAGCGCGCAGCAGAAAACGGCGGTATAGAAATGGCGCATCCGGCGGTCGGTGATGCGGCTCCGCGATTTCAGCCGCAGGAAAAAGCCGATCACCAGGAAAATGGACACCAGCTGTTCGTTCAGGAATCGGGCGAGCATATCAGGTCCTCCGCATAAACGGGATTGATTCTGTATCCAAAACTTTTCGGTTATTTTACCATATTCCCGGCCGTTTTGTCGACAGGGGGAAGGAGAAAGACATATAGACTGAAACTATAGCTCCATATTGTTTTCATATATTGGACAAACAGATATCGGGATGGTAGGATTTACCCATCAGAAACGAAGGAGGGAGACGCCGTGACAGCTTACCGGACGGACTGGACCATGCGAATGTGTTCCGCTGTGCGTGGAGCCTGCCGCGATATCGTTTTCCGAATGTGACGCGTGGAAAGACGCTGCATTGTTTTTGACGGGAAGCGAAGCGCTTCCTTATTTTTTGCTTCAAATATGAAAGGAGATATCCCCATGAAGAAACTGATTGCTCTGGTGATTGCCCTGGCCCTGACCCTGTCCCTGACGGCTGCCCTGGCCGATACGATTACGATTGCGGTTCCCAACGACCCCACCAATGAAGGACGCGCTCTCCTGCTGCTGCAGAGCCAGGGAGTCCTGACCCTGAAGGAGGGCTCCGGCCTGGAAGCCACCAAGGGTGACATCGAATCCTCCGTCGTGGACATCGAACTGGTTGAAGTGGAAGCCGCTCTGGTTCCCGAAATCAAGCAGGATGTGGACTACGCCATCATCAACAACAACTATGCCCTGCAGGCGGGCCTGAATCCCGTAGAGGACTCCCTGCTGATCGAAAGCGCCGATTCCCCCTACGTCAATGTGGTCAGCGTGAAGGAAGGCAATGAGAATTCCGATGAAGCCAAGGCACTTGCCGCTGCCCTGCAGAGCCAGAAGGTCGTTGACTTCATCAACAACACCTATGCCGGCGCTGCGGTTGCGACCGTGACGGAAATCACCGACGGCTTTGACGCGACGGTGGACTATGAAGCGCTGAACGGCAAGACCATCACCATTGCGGCTACGCCCGTTCCCCATGTGGAAGTGCTGAAGATCGCCGCGGAAATCCTGGCTGAAAAGGGCATCACCCTGGACATCAAGGAAGTGACCGACTATGTGACCCCGAATGAATTCGTGGAGAACGGCGACGTGTTCGCGAACTACTTCGCGCACCAGCCCTACCAGGATTCCTTCAACGCCGGCAACGGCACACACCTGGTCACCATCGCCGGCATCCACGTGGAGCCCATGGCTCTCTACGGCGGAAAGCAGGCTGACCTGGCCGCGCTGGGAATCGCCAAGTAATTGACATCTTAAGCGGGAACGGTTATCATCATACCTGTGGAATATGACACACCGGCAGCGCCTTTGCCGCCGGTGTGCTTTCGTGTTTTGAGAAATATGGAGAGACTGCCATGATTGAGCTGCAGAACCTGAGTAAGAACTTCGTTACGGCGGACGGGCCGGTGGATGCGCTGAAGCATGTCAACCTGACCATCCGGGACGGGGACATCTACGGCATCATCGGAATGAGCGGCGCCGGGAAGAGCACCCTGGTGCGCTGTATCAACATGCTGGAGCGGCCGACGGAGGGATCCGTCGTCTGGGACGGCAAGGACCTGGGCGCCCTGAGCGAGAAGCAGATCCAGCAGGTACGCCACCAGATCACGATGATCTTCCAGTCCTTCAACCTGCTGATGCAGCGCACATGCCTGGAAAACATCATGCTGCCGCTGAAGCTGATCCATATGCCCCGGGCCGAAGCCCGGAAGCGGGCGATGGCCCTGCTGGAAACCGTCGGCCTGCCGGACAAGGCCAATTCCTATCCGGCGCAGCTGTCCGGCGGCCAGCAGCAGCGCATTGCGATTGCCCGGGCGCTGGCGACGGATCCGAAGGTGCTGCTCTGCGACGAAGCTACCAGCGCGCTGGACCCGAAGACCACCCACGCGATCCTGGAGCTGATCCGCGAGATCAACCAGAAGATGGGGATCACCGTCATCGTGATTACTCACCAGATGAGCGTGGTGCAGGAGATCTGCAACCGTGTGGCAATCCTCGAAAACGGCAGCGTGGTCGAGGAAGGCGATGTCAGCGAGATCTTCAGCAATCCCCGGGCGGAGGCGACCAGGGCGCTGGTATATCCGGATATGGCGGAGGGCATGGATTCCTTCGGCACCGCGCACCAGCAGATGGTGCGGCTGGTCTTCCAGGGCGCCGGCGCGGCAACCACCCCGCTGATCGCCTCCATGGCGATCGAGTGCGGTATCGCGGCGAACATCCTGGCGGCCACCACCCGGACGCTGGGCGGCAAGGTATACGGCAATATGCTGCTGAACATTCCCGGCGGGCCGGATGAGCTGGCTACAGCGGTCAAATTCCTGAAGAAAACGCCGAATGTCACCGTCCAGGTGGACGTGGAATATGACGCGGAAACGGCAGAAGGAGAGGAGGCGGAGCCGCGTGGGTGATTATATCGCGACATACTATAACCCGGACAAAATCGCGAAGGCATGGAGCGTGATCCAGGCCGACTTCCTGCGGGAAACCGGCGTCACGCTGTACATCACGCTGATGGCGACGTTGTTCGCGATCCTCATCGGCCTTCCGCTGGGCGTAATCCTGGTAACGGGCGACAGCAAGGGGATCCATCCGCTGCCCAAGCCCCTGATGGCTTTCCTGAACGGGCTGATCAACCTGCTCCGTTCCGCACCTTTCATCATCCTGATCGTGGTGCTGATGCCCATTACCCGCGCAATCGTGGGGAAAGCGGTCGGCAACGCCGCAGTCATCGTTCCGCTGATTATCGCCGCGTTCCCGTTTGTGGCGCGGCTGGTGGAAGGCTCCCTGCGCGAGGTGAACCCGAACATCATTGAGATGTCGCTCTCCATGGGTGCGACCACCTGGCAGACGGTTACGCATGTGATGCTGCCGGAGAGCGTGCCGAGCCTCATTACGAGTTTTACCACGGCGATTACCACCATCCTCGGCTACACCGCAATGTCCGGCGCCGTCGGCGGCGGCGGACTGGGCAACCTGGCCATCACCCAGGGCCAGCAGCGGTACAACCAGGCGGTGCTGCTGGCGGCGCTGATCGTGCTGGTGATCCTGGTCCAGGTATTCCAGAGCGTCGGCACCCATCTGGCGGCAAAGGCTGACAAGCGTCTGAAGAACAAATAAGAAGAAAAATAAACGGCTGTATTTTTCCCCGTCCGGCCTGTTTCTGCAGGCAGGGCGGGGTTATACTGTGCACGTACCGGGGAAAAGGTACGAGAACTGTTTTCAGGAGGACATGGACATGGATATGAGCTGGATTTTTACGGTCGCACTGGGGATCGGTATCGGATATTTCGCCCTCCAGGCGCTGAAGAAGAATAACGACGCGAACCGGGAAGAAGAGTTTGAAGCCGAAGAGAACACCGAAGCGGCGGAAACCACCCGTCCGGCCGGAACAAAGCGCCTGTCCAGGAGCGCGACGGACAAAAAGCTGGCCGGCGTGTGCGGCGGCATCGCGGAATACTTCGGCGTGGATTCCACCATTGTCCGCCTGGTGTTCGCCCTGCTGACCGTCGGCTGGGGCACCGGCATCGCGGCATACATCGTGGCCGCCCTGGTCCTGCCTGAGGCAGAAAAGGCCTGACGGAGTTCCCCCGAAAGTGCAGAAACACAGCCCGCACCATATCCGGTGCGGGCTGTTCCTGTTGTGCGCCGAATGGATTATGTGGTATACTTCCCACGATGGAGGGCGGACCGATGAGCAAGACAAAAGAACGAATCCGGGAGGGTAACCTCCGCTACAAGCAGTCGCTCGGGCAGAATTTCCTGTACGATGAGGAACTGCTCGCGTCGCTGGCGGACGCGGCCGGCATCCGGCCGGGCGAAGACGTGCTGGAAATCGGTCCGGGCTGTGGCAGCCTCACGAAGCACCTGTGCCGCCGGGCGGGGCATGTGCTGAGCGTGGAGCTGGACGAGCGGCTGATTCCGCTGCTGAATGCTTTCATGGCGGAGGAGAAGAACCTCACCGTGCTGCAGGGGGACATCATGGCGGTGGACCTGCCGAAGATCACGGAGCCGCTGTCGAAACCCTTCGCGGTGGTGGCCAATATTCCGTACTATATCACGACGCCGCTGATCACCCGCCTGCTGACCTCCGGGCTGGACATCAGCCGCCTGGCACTGATGGTCCAGAAGGAAGTGGCGGACAAGATCCTGTCATCCCCCGGGGATGAAGGCTGGGGCCCGCTGGCGATCCGCTGCCGGTACATGTGCGAGCCGTACCGGGCCATGGAGGTGCCGGCTGCCTGCTTCACCCCGCCGCCGAAGGTGGACAGCACCTTTATTGTGATGCCGGTCCGTGAAAAGCCCGCGGTGGAGGTTAAGGACGAAGAAATGTTCTTCCGCGTTGCTGCGGCGGCATTTGCCCTGCGGCGGAAGACGATGGTCAACAACCTGTGTGCCACGTTCCGGGCGGAACGCGCGCAGGCGGTGCAGTGGATGGCGGATGCCGGACTGGACGAGAAGGTGCGCGGCGAACGTCTGTCGCTGGAGGAGCTGGCGCGCCTGGCCGACGTAATGGCGGAAGGAAAGGAAAGCATATGACGATCGCGAAATTCGGGCATGTATCCGCGGAGCAGTACGCGGAAGCGATGGGCAGCCGGCTGGACGGCGCGATGGCAGTGGATGAGATTCCCATGCCGAAGCGGGCGACCGCCGGCAGCGCGGGATACGATTTTGTTTCCCCGCTGGACGTGACGGTTGAACCGGACGGAACCGCCCTGATCCCTACCGGGATCCGCGCGGAGATGGAGCCCGGCTGGGTGCTGGTGCTGTTTCCCCGCAGCTCGCTGGGCTTCAAACACGGCATCCGCCTGGCCAATACGGCCGGCATCATCGACAGCGACTATGCCTTCGCGAAGAATGAAGGGCATATTATGGTCAAGCTGCGGAACCCGTCCGCGGCGCCGGTTGCCATCGGGCGCGGCGAGCGGTTCTGCCAGGGCGTTTTCCTGCCCTACGGGCTGGCGGAGGAATCCGGCACGTTTGCGGAGCGGGAAGGCGGATTCGGGAGCACCGGGAAATAAAAAACCATGATCGGCGGGCGGCCGGAGAACCGCCTGCGGGGAGGACGAAAGCCATGGAACTGATCAAAGCGGCAGCGGGCGACCTGCCGGAGCTGCTGGACCTGTATGAGCGGGTTTCCGATGAAATGGAAAAAAACGGACTGCGCCAGTGGCACTGGGGCGTATATCCGACTGAAGAGATGATCCGCGATGACGTGGAGCAGGGCCTGATGTATATCCAGCGGGCAGACGGGGTGATTGCCGGCGCGGTGGCCATATTTGACGGGGTCAATGAGCCGGAGTACGCGGAGGTTCCGTGGACCGGCGGCGTGAACCCGGGATACTTCCACCGCCTGGCGGTGGATCCGGCCATGCAGGGCATGGGGATTGCCGGCGGCATCCTGGACGACGTGCAGCAGATCCTGCGCAGCGCCGGGTGCGACTGCGTCCGGTGCGACACGAATGATAAAAACGAACGGGCCCGGCGGCTGTATACGAAAATGGGCTTTTCCCCCTGCGGCCCGGTAACCTGGGATGATACGCCCGGGGAAGCCTATACCGCTTTTGACAAGGCCCTGCGTCGGGAAACGCCCATGTGGCCGATCCGCATGACGCCGGCCTTCCGCAGCGGGAAGGCGACGCCCTGGGGCGGCGGCAGGATGAAGGAAATCTACGGCAAGGAGATCCCGGAAACACCGACCGGCGAGAGCCTGGAGGTCAGCTGCATTCCGGGACTGGAAAGCCGGGACCAGATGGGCCGGACGCTGCCGGAACTGATTGACCGCTACCGGGACAAGATGGTCGGGAAATATGCCGACAAGCCGTTCCCGCTGCTGCTGAAGCTGATTGACGCGCGCCTGCCCCTGAGCGTGCAGGTGCATCCGGATGACGCGTATGCCCGCCTGTATGAGGACGGAAAGCTGGGCAAGAACGAGGCCTGGCTGATCCTGGACACGCCGGAGGGCGGCGGGGAACTGGTGTACGGTATCCAGGCGGGCACCACCATGGAAACGCTGCGCGCGGCCTGCGAGCAGGGAAGCGCGGTGGAGCCGCTGCTGCGCCGGGTGCGGGTGAAGGCCGGGGATATCTGCAATATTCCCGCCGGATGCGTGCATGCCATCGGCGCGGGGATCATGCTGTATGAAATCCAGCAGTCCTCGGATGTGACCTACCGCTTTTATGACTGGGACCGGACCGATGAGAACGGGAACCGGCGGGAACTGCACCTGAAGAAGGGCCTGGATGTCACGAACCTGAAGCTTGCTCCCCGGCCGCTGCATGTGGAGAGTGCGGATGGTGTGCGCCGGATGCTGGATGAGGAATTCTTTACCCTGGACGTGATCCGGACGCACAGCTGCGTGAACCTGCCGCCGGTGAAGAACTTCGGGATGATCACACTGCT
>JAFRTK010000085.1 GCA_017427165.1 Clostridia bacterium | reverse complement strand
TCCGCCATCCGGCTGATGTGCACCAGGCCGTCCTGGTGGACGCCGATATCCACAAAGGCGCCGAAGTCGATCACGTTGCGCACCGTGCCTGTCAGCTCCATCCCGGGCTTCAGGTCCTTCATTTCCAGCACATCCGTGCGAAGCACCGGCCTGGGGAGCTCGTCCCGGGGATCCCGGCCAGGCTTGGCCAGTTCCGAAAGCATATCGTTCAGCGTCGGCAGGCCGACCCCGATTTCCGCCGCCAGCTTTTCATGTCCGTACCGGTTCGCCCGCAGGATCACATCCGCCGCGCCGCCCCGGATCTCCTTCATGTCATAGCCCAGCTTCTCCAGCAGCAGTTTTGCCGCGTCATAGCTCTCCGGGTGCACCGCGGTGGCGTCCAGCGGGTTTTTGCTGTCCATCACCCGCAGGAAGCCCGCGCACTGCTCAAAGGCTTTCGGCCCCAGCTTCGGCACCTTTTTCAGCGCCGCCCGGCTTGCGATTCCGTTTTCTTCCCGGTACGCCACGATATTCTTCGCCAGTGCCGGGCCGATACCCGCCACATGGCTCAGCAGCTCCGCGGAAGCCGTGCTGACCTCCACGCCCACCTGGTTCACGCACTGTTCCACCACGCCGTCCAGCGCCGCGGTCAGTTCGTTCTGCTTCAGGTCATGCTGGTACTGCCCCACGCCGATCGCTTTTGGATCGATCTTCACCAGCTCGGCCAGCGGGTCCTGCATCCGGCGGGCAATGGAAACCGCGCTGCGCTGGGTCACGTCAAAGTCCGGAAATTCCTCCGCCGCCAGCTTGCTGGCGCTGTACACCGATGCGCCCGCCTCGCTGACAATCATGTAGGCCGTACCCGGCATTTCCGGCAGCAGGGATACGATAAACTGCTCGCTCTCCCGGCTGGCGGTTCCGTTGCCGATGGCAATGGCGGTAATCCCGTATTTCTTCACAAACCCCTTGATCAGCTTCGCGGATGCCGCCTTCCCTGCTTCGTTCCCGGGCAGGGTGAAATACCCCACGCCGGTGTCCAGCACCTTGCCGTTCTCATCCACCACCGCCAGCTTGCAGCCTGTCCGGAAGCCCGGGTCCATCCCCAGGGTCACCTTGCCCTTGATGGGCGGCTGCATCAGCAGCTGGTGCAGGTTGTCGCTGAACACCTTGATGGCGCTCACATTAGCCCGGTCGGTCAGGTCGTTCCGGATTTCCCGCTCCAGGGACGGGAACACCAGCCGTTCCCAGGCGTCCGCGCAGGCTTCCGCCACCTGTCCGGCGGCGTCGGTGCTGTTCCGCACAAAGGCCTTCCAGATCAGCTCCAGCGCCTTCTCGTCCGGAACCTCCAATGAAACCTTCAGGAACTCCTCCCGTTCGCCCCGGTTCACCGCCAGGATCCGGTGGGGCGCAATGGTCCGCACCGGCTCCCGGAAATCATAATACATGCTGTATACGCTGTCCTCTTCCTTTGCGGCCTTGCTGCGGAGCACGCCTTCCCGGTTCAGCAGCGTCCGGAGTTCCTTCCGGATCTCCGCGCTGTCGCTCACCGTTTCCGCCAGGATATCCCGCGCGCCGGCCAGCGCTGTCTCCGCGTCCGGCACGTCCTTTTCCGCATCGATATATTTGGCCGCTTCCGCCACGGGATCCCCGGCCTGCTGCAGCATCAGCCACAGGGCCAGCGGTTCCAGTCCCCGTTCCTTTGCCACGGTGGCCCGGGTCCGCCGTTTCGGCCGGTAGGGACGGTAAATGTCCTCCAGTTCGCTCAGCGTAACCGCCTGGACCAGCTGCGCTTTCAGCTCATCCGTCATCACGCCCTGCTCTTCCAGGGAAGCCGCGATTTCCTCCCGGCGCTTCTCCAGGTTCCGCAGGTATTCCAGCCGTTCCGCCAGCTCCCGCAGCACCTGGTCATCCAGGGACCCGGTCGCTTCCTTCCGGTACCGCGCAATAAAGGGAATCGTATTCCCCGCGTCCAGCAGTTCCACGGCCGCCTGCACCTGCTGCGGCCGCAGCTTGAATTCTCCCGCCAGCCTGTTCACAAAATCCATGTGTTGTCTGCTCCTTGTCCTGAAAATGATATCCGGTGATTTCCTCAGTCGTCCCGGTCATGGTTCATCGAATACCGGCATCCGCAGTAATCCTGCCGGTACAGCCCGTATTCCTTCGACAGCTCCAGCGACCGCAGGTATCCGTTCTTCTTTTTGAAATCCGCAAAGAGGTATTTCACCCCATGCTTCTTTCCCGCTTCCTCCCCGATCCGGTTCACGTTGTCCGCGTTCTTGTGGGGGCTCACGGAAAGCGTCGTCGTAAAGTACTCAAAGCCGTGTTCCTTCGCCTGGGCCGCGGTATAGTCCAGCCGCAGGGCAAAGCAGGCCAGGCACCGTTCCCCGCCCTCCGGCGCGTCCGCCATAGCCGGGGCAAACGCCTCGAAGGCGGCGTTGTCATACCCGCAGGGCAGCAGCGGTATTTCTCCCGGCAGCAGTTCCAGCAGGCGCTTCTGCTCGTTCAGCCGGTGCAGGTATTCCGCCTCCGGCTCGATATTGGGATTGTAATACAGGAGTGTCACCCGGAAATGCTCCGTCAGCCGCTCCAGCACCGCGCTGGAGCACGGGCCGCAGCAGCTGTGCAGCAGCAGCGTCGGCCGGCGGCCTTCCAGCCGCGCGATTTCCGCTTCCATCTCCCGCTGGTAGTTCCGTTTCTCCATGCCTATTCTCCTTCATTCTGCCTGGATGCCTTGCCGCGCGGCCTCCCGGCTTTTCCGCACCAGCACGCTGCGGGAATACCGGATCAGCAGCAGGGTGGAGCACAGGATCCACCCCACCGGATAGGCCAGCGCGACCGCGATAAATCCCGCGCCGAGTGCCTTGGTCACGGCCAGGTAGATCTGCCGGAACACCACAAAGGATGCCAGCATGATCACCGTCGGCATGGTGGCGTCCCCGACCCCGCGCAGGGCCCCCGCGTAAATCTGGTTAAAGCACACTGCGATATAGAACGGCGTCACAATCCGGATAAACCGTATGCCGTATTCCACCACCTCTTCCTCCGGAGAGAAAAAGCCCATCAGCGGCCTGGCCAGCACAAATACCAGCAGACCCAGCACTGCCGTGGAAATCAGGCTCATCAGCGTGGCCGTCCGGACCCCTTCCCGGGCCCGGACTGGCTGGTCGGCACCCCAGTTCTGGCCGACAAACGTCGTGGACGACATGGAGATGCTCTGCACCGGGATCAGGGCAAAGGCATCAATCTTGCCGTATACGCCGTAGCCGGCCATGCAGGCGGAGCCGAACGCGTTGATGTAGCTCTGGACAAACACGTTGGAAAAGGATGTCACCGCCGCCTGGATACTGCTGGGCAGCCCCAGCCGCAGGATCATGGAAAGGGATTTCCGGTCAATGCGCACCTTCCGCCACCGGATTCCGTAGTCCCCCTTCTCCCGGCTCAGCGTGATCAGGATCAGGAATGCGGACAGGATCTGCGCCAGCACGGTGGCATAGGCCACCCCGTCCACGCCCATGCCGAAAGCCAGTACAAACAGCAGGTCCAGGGCCGTGTTCAGCAGGGCGGAAATGATCAGGAAGACCAGCGGCCTCCTGGAATCCCCCACCGCCCGCAGGATTCCGCCTCCCAGGTTATAGAACAGGATTCCGGAGATCCCCGAAAAATAAATGGACAGGTATGCCCCGGATTCCGGCATCACGTCTTCCGGTGTCTGCATGAACCGCAGCATCGGATCAATAATGAGCCGGCCCAGGGCTGTCGCGATCACGCTGATGATAAATGTCAGTGCCACCGTCGTATGAACCGCCCTGCCCAGGCCTTCCCGGTCATGGGCGCCGTAACGCTGTGAAATCACAACGGAAGCGCCGGTGGCCAGTCCGGCGCAGAAACCCACCACCGTGTTGATAATCGGCCCGGTGGAACCCACCGCCGCCTGCGCCTGCTGCCCGACAAACTGCCCGACCACCAGCGTATCAACGGTATTATAGAGCTGCTGGAACAGGAGCCCGATCGCCATCGGCACGGAGAACCGCAGCATATGCATCCAGATGTTTCCCTCGGTCATGTCCAGGTCCAGCCGCGCCAATCCAATCCCTCCCCGGCAGTTCCGTTCGGTTCTGCCAGGTTCATTATATCATCCGTTTCCGCCCTGGCAAGTCATCCCGGGCAGTTTCCCGCGGTCCGGCAGAAACCAGGGTTTTCTTCCGCTTATGTTTCTGGTAAAATACGGACAAATGCGGAATACGCAAATCCTGCTCCGACGGGGTCAGCCCGTATCAATATCCTGTTCATCAATCCGGGAGAAAAACCATGAGTGAAAATAAAGTATTCGGAACCTGTTTCCGGAATGATCCGGACAAGCCCCTGGTTTACGGGGAAGTCAATCTCATCAACCCGCCCCGCCAGCGTCTCCGGGGAGAACCGAAGAAGGAAGGCATTCCCGTCGAACCGGTCATCGTCGGCTTCTGCGGCACGGATCATGAGCTGATGATGATGGGAAAGCGCGGCCAGCTCGGTCCCAAATTCCCGGAAGGCCAGGACCGGCTGATCAACGGCCATGAGGGCGTGGTCTGGGTGCCTTCGCAGAACCGGTTCGCCATCGTGCTGATCCGGGGCGGCGACAGCATCGACCCCACCCGGTATACGGAAGATGAAAGCTATTTTGAATACGGCTGCGACCAGGCGGACGGCCTTTTCTGCGACCGGATGTATGTCAATCCGGATATGCTCCTGGATATCCCGGACAGCCATGTCCATGACGGCCGGCTGGACCTGAGCTTCGCGAAGAAGATGGTATTCCCGGATCCGTTTGCCTGCATGCTTTCCCAGCTGGAGCGCATGGAAGACCTGGGCTCCGCCCACTGGTTCCGCCAGACCGCCCGCCGCCTGAGCTGCGGGGAGGAGCTGGCCCGGACCGCCGCAAAGGACGAGATCTTTGAGCGGACGGTGATCTTCGGCCTGGGAACCACCGGCATGTTCATCGGGGACATCATCCACCAGGCCCATCCGGATGCCAGGATCATCTTTGTCGCCCGCAGCCCGGAAGACAGCCCCAAGGTGCAGTTCGCCCTCCGGCAGACCGGCGGCGTCTATGTCCGCAGCTGCCATGACAGGCCGGAAAACCTGGCAGCGGATATCTGCAAAGCCCTCGGCGGCCGGGCCACCACCTTCATCGGGGTCAGCGGATCCTCCGTGGAGCATGAAATCGCGTTCACCCACCGGGTGCTCGGCTGCAACGGCCTGTACAACAGCTTTTCACTCGGCCCGAAAATCACCTTCGATACCATGCCCTTCAGCTTTGAAAACCACCTGATTTTCGGTTCCATCAATTTCCGCCGGGATCATATGGAACAAGCCATCCAAATGCTGGCGCAGAGTCCTTATGACCGAATCGTGGAGCTGATCGGCCGGGAAGAGTTCGCCGCCGATCCCATCGGTGCCTATGAAAACCGGATCTACTGCAAAAACGCCCCGATGAAAACCGCCGTCATCTGGAACCGGGATAAGGTCAATATGGAAGGCTGAGGAGTCAGAGTTCCACGAAAGGGATATGCATCACCCAACCCTTTGAAACGGAAAACCGGGATATCCCAATGCCCGTTCCGGAATCCGGAGAGGCTTTGCTCCGGGTTCTTTACGGCGGATTGGATAAACTGTTGCGAGGATTCGGATTACCCGCGCACCATGACCGCCATCACCTGCCGGATGAGCTGGGATTTCATCGGCAAGTCCCCGCTCCTTACGGAGGACGAGAAACACCGGCTGTTCCATGGGAACGCCATGAAATTCTATCGCTTCGGGAAACTTCCGCACCTTCCGCTGATTCATCATATGGCGGAATAACCGGAAGCCTGCGGCAGCAAGGAGAAACAGGAATGAAGCTTGCAGCCTGGCAGTTCGGCGTATCCGGTGACATCCGGCAGAATCTGGCATCCGTCCGGAATGCCGCCATGCAGGCCGCAGATAAAAAAGCCGGCCTGATCGTGTTTCCGGAGTGTGCACTGACCGGGTATCCTCCGCGGGATATTCCCGGACCTTCGGACATGGATATGCGTGCCGCCGCGGAAGCCGCAGACGCGCTTCAGGAAACAGCGGACCGGGCAGGCATTCATATTCTTGCGGGGATGGTTGTGCAGTCCGGTCCCGGGTATTGCAACAGGGCCTGCCTGTTTTCTCCCGGGAAGCCGGTTCAATGGTATGACAAACGGGCCCTCTGGGGATGGGACAGGGAAAATTTCATACCGGGAACAGAACCGGGCGTTTTTGATATCTGCGGATTCAGGATCGGCGTAAGGATCTGTTTTGAAGTGCGTTTCCCGGAATATTTCCGGGAACTGTACCGGGCAGGAACGGATCTCAATATCGTCCTGTTCTATGATGTGGCGGATCATGACGATGCGGACAGATACGGAATGATCCGCGGGCATCTGGTGACCAGGGCGGTTGAGAATGTCACCCCGGTCCTGTCGGTTAACGCCATCCGCCCCTGGCAGACCGCGCCGACCTGCATGATCAGCGCATCGGGAACTGTCTGCTGTGAGCTCGAAAGAAACCGGGAAGGACTGCTGGTTTATGATTTTGAGAAGCGGGAATTGAATTTCGGGGAATCAGGACGGAAACAGTACTCCGATTTACTGCTTGGACTGAAGGACTGACCTGTTCCCCGGAATGCGGATGCTTTCACTTTTGCCTGGCTTCAGCATGCCGCGGATCCGCGGCGGAAGATAGTCCCTTTCGAAGCAGAACAGCCGGTTCTTTTCCCTGTCTTTCCGGCAGGTAAAAGAACCGGCTGCTTGTTTTTGATCACCGGTCAGCCCAGGTATTTCCGGAGTGTCCTCCGGACGGCTCCGGGTCCGGCGATTTCCTCCCGGAAATACGCCTCAATCCGCTCCGCCAGGGGAGTCCGGGTCAGGTTGCTTCCGAAGATCATGTCATTGGCCAGGATCGGTTTCAGTTTGTCTCCCGCCGTTTCCGGCCGGCCCAGCTCAATGCCTTGCAGCTGCTTCTGCAGGTCCTCCAGCAGCGGATCGCTCGACAGGGGCATCGGATTTCCTTCATCGTCCACGCCCATCAGGTAGCGGAGCCATCCGGCAATCACCAGCGGCACCGCGACCAGCTGGTTCATGGGGCGTCCTTCCGCCGCGTAGCTCCGGATGGTTTCCCCGAAGCGGATGCCCACCTTCTGCGAAGTATCTGTGGCAATGCGCTGCGGCGCATCCGGCATGAACGGATTCGGCAGGCGCTGCTCCACGACCTCGTCAATGAACGCCCGGGGGCTCAGAATCCCGGGATCGGTCACCACCGGCAGGCCTTCCGTATACCCCAGCCGGCGCACCAGCTTCACCAGGTCCGCGTCCTTCATTTCCTCGCAGATCAGGGTATATCCCAGCAGGCAGCCGTATACCGCCAGCGCGGTATGCAGGGGATTCAGGCACGTGGTCACCTTCATGCGCTCCGTCCGGTTGACGGTATCCCGGTCCGTAAAGTATACGCCCGCCTTTTCCAGCGGCGGCCGCCCGTTGGGAAACCGGTCCTCCACCACCAGGTACTGCGGCTTTTCCGCGTTGACAAACGGAGCCACAAAGGTTCCGCGGGGAGTCTGGATCGGTGCCATATCCTCGATGCCGGCATCCGCGAGCATCTGCTGCACGGCCGGTGCGGGACGGGGCGTGATCTTGTCAATCATGCTCCATGGGAACGAAACCCGGGTTTCATTCGTCAGCCAGGCGATGAAGTCCCACGATACGAGTCCCCGTTTCCACCAGGTCTCCGCCACCTCCACAATGCTGTTCCGGAGCTTCTCGCCGTTATGGCTGCAGTTGTCCATGCTCACGACTGCCAGGGGCGCTTTCCCGTTCATGTAGCGGTACAGCAGCAGGGCAGCCGCGGCGGTCATGGCATGGCGGGGATGTCCGGGGCCTTTCTCCAGGTCCTCCGCGACCGCCGGCAGGTAGGTTCCGTTGATCTGCCGCAGGGCATACCCTTTTTCGGTAATGGTGAAGGATACGATCTGCAGGGACGGGGAAGCAAAGATTTCGCGCAGCCGCTCCCAGTCCGCCTTTTCCCCCGGCTGGGCCACCAGGGCCTCCGCCACGGAGGCGATAATCTCCTTGTCGATGGTGGCGTCGGCATTCAGCGTGACACTCATGGTCAGGTTGTCGTAGCCGCCGTAGATCATCCGGATATTGTCCACGTCAAAGGTATCCGCGGCGGTAATGCCGCATTCCGCGTCGCCGCTGTCCAGCAGGCGCTGCTGGAGGGCCGCGATGAAAGCGCGGAAGATATTGCCTGCCCCGAAATGGACCCATACCGGGGCCCTCCTTGTTTTTTCCCGCATGGCAGCGATGTCAAAAGCCGGCAGCTTGACCCCGGCTTGTTTCCATGCGGCGGTATCCTGAAGGCTGCTCAGATTTACTTTCATCTTCTTCTCTCCAAAGGACGGGTGCCCGGAATCCGGGCACCCGTGAAATACAGTTGGGTTTACAGGGTCGCCCCGGTCAGGGCAGGCAGCCAGAGGCTGATCGCCGGGATAAAGGAGATCAGCAGCAGCGCGGCCAGCATGCACAGGTAGAACGGCAGCGTAGCGCGGACCACATTTTCCATCGGACGCTTGGCCACGGCCGATCCGATGAACAGCACCGCGCCGACCGGCGGTGTCAGCAGGCCGATTCCGCAGTTCAGCACCATCATGATGCCGAACTGGACCGGGTGCAGGCCGACGCTCATCGCCACCGGCAGCAGGATCGGCGTCGCGATCAGGATGATCGGGGCCATATCCATAATCATGCCCAGGATCAGCAGGATCAGGTTCAGCAGCAGGATCACCACGATCGGATTGCTGGAGATGCCCGTGATCAGCGCAGCGGCTTTGGCCGGCACATGCAGCAGCGTCAGGCAGTTGCCGAAGGCCGCGCTCATGGCGATCAGGATCAGCACGATGGACAGCGTACCCACGCAGCTCTCCAGGCCCTTCCAGACGCCCCGCCAGTTCAGGCCCTTGTAGATGAACACAGATACAAACAGGGAATAGACCACCGCGATCGCGGCAGACTCGGTGGCGGTAAAGATGCCGCCCACCACGCCGAACACGACAATCAGGACCGCGGCCAGCGCCCAGAAGGACTGGATCAGCTGTTTTCCGAACACTTTCAGGGAGAACTTATCCCCCTTGGGGTACTTCCGCTTCACGGAAAGTACATAGGAACCGATCATCAGGGCCACCGCCAGCAGCGCGCCGGGCAGGTAGCCGGCCATGAACAGGGCACCCACCGAGATGCCGCCGGCGGTCATGGCATAAATCACCATGTTATGGCTGGGCGGCACCAGCAGGCCTTCACAGGAGGATGTGATCGTAACCGCGGTGGAAAAGTCCGCGTCATATCCCTCGTCCACCATCATCGGGATGAGGATGGAACCCAGGGAAGCGGTGTCCGCCGCCGCGGAACCGGAGATTCCCCCGAAGAAGTAGGAAGCCACGATATTCACCATGGCCAGTCCGCCGCGCATCCATCCGACCAGCGAATTGGCCAGTGCAATCAGCTTTTCCGATATTCCCCCGGTTCCCATCAGAACCCCCATGGTGATAAAGAACGGAACCGCCATCAGGGAGAAAGACCATACGCCCTTCACCATCTGCTGGGGCAGGGTTACCAGGTTCTGCCCCATGGAAATCATGCACAGCACGGTGGAAATCCCCACCGCGTACGCGATCGGGAAACGAATCAGCACCAGGAGCAGGAAACTGCCCAGCAGGATGATTGTCGACAGGGTTTCAGCATCCATGCTCTTTTCCCTCCTCTGCTGTTTTTTTCACAAATAAAGCCTCAACATGCCTGAAAATCTGTTCCAGTTCAAAGATCACCATTCCGACTCCCGCCACCGGGATCGGCAGGTACTGCCAGAACTTGCTCAGCGTGGGAATCGCCACATACTTTCCGCGGATGCTCAGCGGGGAATTGCAGAACTTGATTCCGTAAATCACCAGGACCACGCCCAGCGCGAGCACCCCGATATCGGCAATCAGGTCGGAAACGGTTTTCAACTTTTCCGGCAGGTACTTGTCAAAAGCGGTCATACGGATGTGCAGCCCGCGGCGGATGGCCAGGGTGGCGGACAGCACCGCCATGTAGACCATCAGCGTCAGCACAATCTCTTCGCTCCACTTGGGGTCGGTGATAAACGGGATATACCGTCCGGCGACCGCCCACGTCGTAATGATGATATCCGCAACAAGCAGGATCTTGCAGATAAACAGGATAATCCTGTGGGTCCAGTCAAACAATGGCTTGATTTTCTCAAGCGACGTAAAGAAAGCCGGCATCGGGAAACTCCTTTCATGCTAAAGCGGAAAAAGGGGCGCAGGGGATTTCCCCTGCACCCCTTCGGTCTTTGGATTCTCCTGATCCGGCTTACTGCATATCCAGGATCTGCTGGTACAGCTCGGCCTGGTCAGCGGTGTTGGCCTGGATGGTGGGCTGGCAGGCTTCCACCCAGGGAGCCTTGTCGGTGACCTCGATCACGGTTACACCCATGTCCGCCAGCTTCTGGAAGGTTTCGGCTTCGATCTCGGCAACCTTTTCACGGCAGACCTTGGAAGCATACGCAGCCGCTTCCATGATCCAGCCCTGCTGTTCCTCATTCAGCTTGGCCCAGGCCGCGTCCGTGATGATCAGCTGGATTGCGCCCAGGGTGTGGCCGTCCAGCAGCAGCGTGGGAGCAACTTCCGGGAAGGCCTTGGCGAAGTAGTTGGAAGTGGGCTGTTCAGCCGCGTCCACCATACCGGTGTTCAGCGCGGAATACAGTTCGTTGAAGTTCACGGGGGTGGCCGTCGCGCCCAGGTTCTCCACCATGCCGGTCATGACGGGGTCGGCGGAAACGCGGATCTTCAGGCCTTTCAGGTCTTCGATGGTCTTCACTTCGATACCCTTGCGGATAAAGAAATGACGGAAGCCTTCCTCACCGTAGCACAGGCCGCGCAGCGGCAGGCCCAGCGTCTGGGGCTCCATCAGGAAGTCCTTGGCCATTTCGCTGTCCGCGAACTTCCAGAAATGGTCTTCGTTCACAAAGGTGTAGGGGATGGACAGGAGCTTGGCCTTGTCGCAGCCGTACTGGGTCAGCGCGAACGCGGAGAAACGGCCGATGTCGGTGATGTTGCCGCCGCCCAGCAGGTTGTCCAGGATCTGGTCTTCAGAGCCCAGCACGCCGCCGGCCTGGATGTCAATCAGCACGTTGCCGCCGGAGATCTCTTCCACCTTGGCCTTGAAAGCCTTGGCGACTTCGCCCACGACGTTGCCTTCCAGGGGGTTGACTTCGGAATAGGTCAGGGTGACGGGTTCGTCAGCCAGTGCGCAGGCACAGCTGAACAGCATGGCCAGGGCGAGAACGAGTACGAGCATCTTTTTCATGTTTCCACTCCTCCAAATATGAAAAATGTTGTGTGACAGCTGCATTTGATCGCGCTGCCTTTGTTGTGCCCTATGCTATTGGAATGAAAAATGAAATTCAAGCGAATGTCAAAAATGTGCTAATAATCCAAAAAAAATGACAATTCCGGCTGAAAAACCTTCAGCCGGAATGGATAAGATCAGTCTTCCTGGATCCGCCGGATCATTTCCGCCCTGTCCCCGGTAAATTCCTCATAGATCGGTGCGACAGCATCCTGGAAGCGTTTCGTTTCCTCCTCGCTCAGCTCGGTCACGATGCATCCGCTTTCCCGGACGATCGCTTCCGACCGCGCTTCCCGCTCCTTCCACAGTTCCCGTTCATACTGTGCGGATTCCGCCGCGCACTGCAGCACGATATCCACGTATTCCTCCCCCAGTGCGGAGATTTCCTCCAGCGCGTTCCGGCTGATCAGCTGCGCTTCCGGCAGCCGGGAATGCGCGTCCAGCAGGTAATAGGGCGCCACCTCATAATGTCCGGTGGCTTCATAGCTGGGCCAGTTGTTTTCCGCGCCGTCGATCTTCCCGGTCTGCAGCGCGGAATAAACGGATTCGTAGGAGATTTTCACCGGCACCGCGCCCCAGAGGGATACCATCCGGCTGAGGAAATCCGATTCCTGCACCCGGATCCGCAGGTGCCGGATATCGTCCAGGCTTGTGACCGGCGTTTTCGTATAGATATTCCGGCTTCCGGCGTCAAACCAGCTCATGCCGGCCAGCCCGAAGGGCCGGATGCTCTCCAGCAGCTGCTTCCCGATTTCCCCGTCCAGCACCCGCCACATGTGCTCCGCGTCCTCAAACAGGTACGGAAGCTGGAGAATCGATATCTCGGGCACAAATTCCGACAGGGTGCTCACGGAAAGCCGGGCAAAGTCGATCCCGCCGAACTGCATCTGGCGGAAAACGCTGATTTCATTTCCCAGCACGCTGTCCGGGAACACCCGGATCACGATTTTTCCGTCCGTCCGCTTTTCAACCAGCTCCGCAAAATAGTCCGCGGCCTGCGTGGTGGGATATCCCTTCGGCTGGTTGTCCGCGTACCGGAACATCAGTGCGGGCTGCTCCGGCTGGGTTTCCCGGGGAATCATCGTCCAGACCGCCAGGAAAACGGCCGCTGCCAGGAGCAGCACACCGAGCAGGATACCGATCCGCTTCACGATTCTTCCTCCTTGCTCACCGGGGCGCTGTGGTTCCGGCGGTACTCCGTCGGCGTAACCCCCGTTGTTTTCTTGAATACCCGGGTATAGTAGTTCAGGCTCTCATATCCGACCGCGTTGGCGATTTCCGTCGCGGACAGGAAAGGGTCCTTCAGCAGTTCCTTGGATGCGCTGATGCGGAGTTCCGTCACATAGTCCACAAAATTGACCCCGAAATTTTTCTTGAACAGCATGGAAAAGTAGGACGGGTTGATATGCAGGATATCGCTGATGGAGTCGAGGCTGATATCCATCCGCATGTAATTGTGCTGCAGGTAGTTGCGGACGTTGGACATCAGCAGGCTGATCTTGTCCGCGGAGGAATGCTCCTCCAGCGAGGACGCGACGGACGCCAGCGCTTCCAGCTGTTCCCGCGACTCCACCTGCCCCAGGCAGCGCCGGATGGACTTCACCGTATCTGCTTCATTCACCGGCTTCAGGATATAGTCGAACGCGCCGAGCTTGACCGCTTCGTAGGCATAATTGAACAGGCTGTACGCCGTCACAAAGATCACCTTCACGGAAGGATCCCGCTCGATGATCCGTTTCGCCGCGTTGATGCCGTTGATCCCCGGCATCTCGATGTCCATCAGGACCATGGAAGGTTTCCAGAATCCCGCCACGTCGATGGCCTGGCGTCCGCTTTCCGCCAGCCGGGTCTGGATCTGCGGGTCAAAATTACGGTGCACGATTTCGTCCAGCAGCTCGCGTTCGAACTGTTCATCGTCCGCAATCAGGATCTTGTTCATGCCTTTTCCTCCGCTTCACTCATGTCTGCCGCGGAGATCAGCGGCATCCGGATGCTGACGGTGGTCCCGCCCTCCGGCCGGTCCTCAATGCTCAGCCGGTTGCCTTCCCCGGCCAGCCGCAGCCGGGCCGCCACGTTGTACAGGCCGATATGCTCGTCCGGCGGCGACTGCTGCTGCAGGTGCTCTTCCAGCCGCCGGATCACATCCGGCGAAATCCCGACACCGTCGTCCGATACCGAAACCCGGAGCTCTTCCCCGGCTTTCCGGATATCCACCGAAACCGTGCCGCCTTCTTCCTTCGGCGCCACGCCGTGGTAGAACGCGTTTTCCACCAGGGGCTGGATCAGGAAGGAGGGAATCATGGTTTCGGTCAGTTCGATTTCCGGATCGATATGCCAGTCCATCCGGATCCGGTCGGCGAACCGGGCATGGTAAATCGCGTAGAAATCCCGGATGGTCTGCACCTCTTTGGACAGCGGAACATAGGCGTCGTTGCTGCCCAGGGTATAGCGGAAAAAGCGGCTGAGGGAGCCCAGCAGCTCCACCGTTTCCGGGGCATTCTCCCGCTTCGCGCGGTAGCTGATCACGTTCAGCGTGTTGAACAGGAAATGCGGGTGGATCTGGCTGCGCAGCAGCTGCAGTTTCCCGGCGTCAACCCGGTTCTGCAGCTCCAGCGCTTCCGTTTCCTTGATGCGGAGCTTCCGCTCCATCTCTCCCTTTTCCCGGAGCAGGTCCATCTGTCCCTTCATGGACTGCTTCATTTCGTTGAAGGTGGATGCCAGGCGGCCCATTTCATCCTGCCGGTGGTCGTCCACATCCGGGATATCGAAGTTCCCCTCGCTGATGTTCCGGGATGCTTTGGAAAGCTGGGAAATGGAAACCAGCAGGGAGCGAAGCCACAGCGCCAGCACAACGGTGGCCAGCAGCGCCGCCAGGGAGCTGGCCAGATGCAGGGCATTGTATTTCTTGCTTCTGGACGTCAGGGAAAAAACCTCGTCATGGCTGTCGAGGATCGTCTGTTCCAGCAGTTCCCGGCTGTACTGCGCCAGGTACTGGCCGCACGGAGCAGCCGTATCATAGTAAATCCGGCTCGCCCCGGATTTGTCATTGTTCTCCAGTGCCTGCCGGATCTCGTCCAGGCGCTCCACATAGAAGGGATAGGTCGTCCGCACCGCGTGGAACAGCAGGAGGGTGTTCTCGCTCACCGCCCCGTCCCGGAACTTCAGGGAGGAAAGATGATCCGACGCAGCTTCCATGCTGTTCCGGATGTTCTCATTCAGGGCATCCGGATCCCCGTACTCCCAGTGGTACTCTTCCAGGGTTCCGATTGCTTTTTCGGTTTCATGAAGGAACTGACTGATGGTCTGGATCTGCTCCGCGTTTTCTTCCATCGGCCGGAATACATGAAGATTCTGGATCTGCGCGATGCTGATCTGGACAGCCGCGGAAACCAGCACCAGCGTCAGGAGCAGCAATACTCTCCTGGAAAGGCTCATGCTGTGCCAGCCTAAGCGCTTCATGTTCTTCCTCCTTCCTGTTCATCATGTCTGCGGTTCCGCAGTTGATACGGCCTTATTTCCGGGTCCCGGCCGGCCGGCATTTTTCCTCTCCCAGCCCGCGGGCCACCGCCTGCCATACCTCTTCATCCGGCGCGTCCGCCTGTCCGGAGGGAAGGAGGAACGCCCGCTGCGGGCCGGCATACAGGTAGATGCATCCTTTTTTCCGGTACGCGCTGTCCGCGTCCTGCCACGGAACGGTGATGGTTTCGCCCGCTTTGCGGTTGTTGACCACCGTGAAACCATCCCCGCGGAGCGTCACCGTATAGACGGTCTTTCCCTTTTCAAGCTTCTGCTGCGCTGCCTGCCGGTTCACCTGTCCCAGGAACATCCCGAAATAAACCAGCGGCAGCCCGCAGCCCACCGCCAGCAGCACGCCGGCGATCAGCCCGCTCTGCGGTTTCCCGCTCAGCAGCGCGGCAATGGCAAAAGCAATCAGGATCACGGCAAACACCACCGGGCGGATCCCGCGTTTTTTCCGGATCAGGGTATCAAAACACGCAAAGCGCCGGAACGTTCCGGCATCCAGCTGAACGGGAATCGTGATTTCCCGGGCATCCGCCATATCCTGCACATCCTTTTTTTGTCAGGTCCCTGCCGCGTTTTTCCGTGCGGCCGGGCTCGGTCCTTTTTTCCATGCAAAAATATCTTACTTGCCCCGGAATGTCAATAGCGGATTGCCGGGACGGGCATTTCCGATTCCCCGGGAATGTGGTATGATGTCAGCAGCGCAAAGTCCCGGACGCGGAAAAAGGGTCCTGGAAAACAGGGAGGATCATATGAGCAGTGTAAAGGAACGGTTCCTGAGATATGTACAGGTGGAAACCACCTCCTGTGAGGCAAACGAATGCTGCCCGTCCACCCCGGGCCAGAAAGTACTGGGGGAACTGCTGGTCAGCGAAATGAACGCCATGGGGGTGCAGGGCGCCCGCATGGATGAGCACGGATATGTATATGGCTGGATTCCCGCCCGGGGAAAAACGGACGCGCCGGCCATCGGGCTGATCGCCCATATGGATACCTCCGACGCGGTTCCGGGGGCTACCCGGCCCCGGGTCATTCCCGCTTATGACGGGGGAACAATCCGCCTGGAAAACGGCGTCGAAATCAGCGGGTTCAGCTTCCTGGAAAGCCTGAAAGGCCAGGAGCTGATCGTCACCTCCGGGGATTCGGTCCTTGGGGCGGATGACAAGGCCGGTGTGGCGGAAATCATGGCCCTGTGTGAGCGGATGCTCGCGCCGGACGCGCCGGACCACGGGAAAATCTGCATCGCCTTCACGCCGGATGAGGAGATCGGCCGCGGGGCGGACCTGTTCGATGTCCCGGGTTTCGGGGCGGATTTCGCCTACACGGTCGACGGCGGAGCCCTGGGCGAGCTGGAATATGAGTGCTTCAACGCCGCCTCCTGCATCGTGCGGGTGAAGGGCATCAGCATTCATCCCGGCAGTGCGAAAAACCAGATGGTCAATGCCGCGCTCGTCGCCATGGAATTCGCCGGAATGCTCCCGCCCTGGGAGCGGCCGGAGCATACGGAAGGCTACGAAGGGTTCTATCATCTCACCGGCATGGCCGGGAATGAGGAGTTCGCGGAGCTCCGGTACATCCTCCGGGATCATGACATCACGAAACTGGAAGCCCGGAAGGCGATGATGACCGCCGCCGCGGAAGTGCTGAACCGGCGGTACGGCGCCGGAACGGTGGCGGTGGAGCTGAAGGATTCCTACCGGAACATGAAGGAGATCGTGGAGCGGTATCCGGAGATCCTGGACCGGGCAAAGAAGGCTTTCGCAGCCAATGGGATTGAGCCTCTCGTCCAGCCGATCCGCGGCGGAACCGACGGCGCCCGCCTGTCGTACATGGGGCTTCCCTGCCCCAACCTGTCCACCGGCGGGTACAACTTTCACGGGCGGAAGGAGCTGATCCCTGTCCCGGCCATGGAGAAGATGGTGGATGTGCTGGCTTCCCTGGTAAAGAGCTGATGGGCATCGCCCATCCGCTTTTTTTCAGGATCAACAGGGTTGACAATAATATTACTATATAGTAATATCCTATGTAGAAGGAGGATGGTCGTCATGATTTCGCGCAGCGGGGATTACATTGCCCAGATCCGCCTGATCGGCGGACGTGTATTTGAGAAGCTGCTTTCCGCATCCGGAGCGGTTCAGTTCAACGGTCCGCAGGGCAAAATCCTCGATGCGCTCTGGCAGCAGGACGGCCTTTCGGCAATCGAAATCGGCCGCCGGACCGGACTGGCCAGCAGTACGCTGACCGGTATGCTGGACCGGATGGAGGACGCCGGGCTGGTGATCCGGAAACGCTCTGCGGAGGACAGGCGCGTGATCCGGATTTTCCTCGGTCCGAAGGCCATACAGTGCCGGGAACAGTACACCTCCGTCTCGGAAAAGATGACCGATATCTATTTCCGGGGCTTTGGGGAAAACGAGGTTGCCTCCTTTGAAAGCCTCCTCCTGCGCGTACTGGAAAACGTGCGGGAGGCGGACCGGAATCCCGGAAAATAAAAACGGATGAGCCGCCGGCTCAGAAAGGAAAAACCATGAATAAAATCAGTAAAGCTCCCACCAACGATTTTTGCCCGCAGACACTGTTCCTCTACGGAACCTATGATGAGGAAGGCCGGCCGGACTTCGGCCTTTTCTGCTGGTTCAGCTACATCTGGGACACCGAACTGGGCGTAATGGCCTGCATCGGCGGGGACAAGCTCACCAAAGAGAACATCCACAAACAGAAGGTCTTTTCCGCCTGCCTGGTCACCGAAGCGCTCCTGCCCCTGGCGGATTACCTTGGAACGACCGACGGCCACAGCCCGGACAAAATGAAGCCCGTTACGGGAATCGAAAAAGGCCGCGTGCTGCCTGTCCCGGTCCTCACCGATTCCCCGGTAGTCTTTGAACTGGAAGTCAAACAGTTCCTCCCCATGGACGACGGCGAAGTAATGCTCTGCGCCATCCGCAATGTGCTCCAGGATGAATCGCTGGACGGCGAAGCCGTCACCTCCACGGAAAAGCTGGCCGCCATCGCGCCGGTTTCCACCACCTGTGAGCGCTATTTTGCCTGGAACGGCGGCAACCTGGGCGCCTGGGGCGAACCCGCGAAGAAATTCATTTCTTCAGGCCGGTGATCTTCAGGGAACACGGCAGCTGCAGAAAAATCAACAGGAGGGATCCCATGGCCGGCGGCTTCAATCCCCTCACGGGAATGGATTACCCGGATCCGGATGTTATCCGGATCGGTGACACGTATTACATGATCAGCACGACCATGCATTTCTTTCCCGGCGCTGTTATCCTCAGATCCCATGACCTCATCCGCTGGGAAATCTGCACGTACCTGTATGAAACCCTGGAGCATACACCCGGGGAAATCCTGGAAGGGGAGCAGACCGCCTACGGCCACGGCATGTGGGCGGCTTCCCTGCGGTACCATAATGGCCGGTTCTATGCGGTCTTCATCGCCCATGAGTGGCCGAAAACCTTCCTCTTCACGGCGGACCGCATCGAAGGGCCGTGGAAAAAGCAGTATATTGAGGGAATCTTCCACGATTCCTCCCTGCTGTTTGATGATGACGGCCGGGTGTATATCGTATACGGCAACCGGAATATCCGCCTGACAGAGCTGCGGGAGGATCTCAGTGGCCCGAAGGAAGGCGGCCTGGACCGGATCATCGTCCGGGATGCCCCGGGGGATTTCCTCGGGTATGAAGGTTCCCACCTTTACAAAATCAACGGTAAATATATCCTGCTGATGATCCATTCCCTGCAGGACAGGTGGTTCCGTGCGGAAGCCTGCTTTACCGCGGATTCCCCGGACGGGGAATGGACCGGCGGGGATGTGCTCATTTCCGACCTGGACGGGTTGAACAGCGGCGTGGCGCAGGGCGGAATTGTCGATACCCCGGACGGGCGCTGGTTTGCCGTTCTTTTCCAGGACCGCGGCCCGGTCGGGCGGATCCCGGTCCTGGTTCCTGTCACCTGGAATGAATCCGGCTGTCCGGTTTTCGGTCCCGTAACAAAGGAAATCACCAACGCCTGCACCCGGCCGGACTGGGTTCCGGAGCCCCTGTATGCCGACGATGATTTCATGTCCCCCGCACTGAAGAATGTCTGGCAGTTCAACCATGAGCCCCGGGAAGGCTGCTGGGAAACCGGAAACGGCGCGTACATCATCCGGACCGATAAGCTCAGCCGGACCGTGGAACATGCCCGGAACACCATTACCCAGCGCACCGTGCTTCCCGGCTGCGCGGCGGAGGTCACGGCAGACGCTTCCGGAATCCGTCCGGGCGATACGGCCGGGCTCTGCCTGCTGATCGGCAGCTACGGCCTGGCCGGCATCACCCGGGATAAAGACGGATACGCGCTGGTTATGAAAGCCCGGAAGCCGGGGGAAAAGGAAGAAAAGGAATATGCCCGGATCCCCTGGGAACACGCGGAAGTCCGGCTGCGGGCGGATGTCCGCTTTGCCGGGCTGAAGGGTGAAGTACAGTTTGAGTACCTGGACAATACCGGATGGAAACCGCTGGGGCCGGTTCATCCGATGGCCTTCGCGCTGGATCATTTCACCGGCTGCCGGTTCGGGCTGTACCTGTACGCGGCGGAAGAAACCGGCGGCAGCGCCGCTTTCCGCCGTTTCACCTTCCGGGCTCACAGCCCCGACTGACGGTAAACACCCGACTCCGGATACAGAAAAACCAGGCTGACAGCTCAGCCTGGTTTTTTGATCGGCACCCGCCTCCGGCGGATCACGGAATATTCTCCATAAAATCATTTTTCCCCTGGTCCGGTCCGACCGCCGAATAATACAGGCCGAACGCTGTATTGTCGTGATCTCCCACCGGTTTGAATTCATAGTGCCCGATTTTGACCTGGGAAACATGGTAAAGGAACGCTTCCCCGGCAATATCAAATCCCGTTTTCCCGCCGAATGATTCCAGCGGCTGGGTCCAGTCCATGGTTACCTTATTCTTTTCATACTCATGCAGGTAAAGTTTTTTCACCTGCCAGGTCCCGTATTCTTTGGCTGACTCAGGATACTTCCGGCTGTTTGCCGCGTATTTGATGCAGGTCTTGGCGGAATCCGCCGTTGCTTTATGGGCGCTGTGCCCATACTCCCCGTCTTCTCCATGCGTCACCACCACCTCCGGCCTGAATCTCCGGAAGCATTCTGTCACCAGGCGGTGTACCCGTGTCTTTCCCTTCCACATGGTATACTGCCTCGCCAGGTTTTTATGGCCGTTCTTGTCATGGAGCCCGATGAAATACGGATAATAGCGCATTCCGCAGTGCCAGGCGGACTGAAGCAGTTCCAGCTGGCGCTCTTCATACTCCGGCGTCATCATGGCCAGCTGCACCTTGTACCCGCGGTCCGCGTATACCGGCATCAGCCCGGCAAACCAAAGCACCTCATCATCCGGATGGCAGGCCAGCAGCATAATATCCGCCTTGTCCAGGTCCTGCCAGTCCTGGACCTCCTCCGGTTTTTTCCCTGCGCTGAACAGCTGCAGTTCCGCAATCCTCAGCCGTTCCCTGCTCGTGGTCCGGATCCGGATCCGGTTTACCGGCTGTTCCAGCGGATGCCAGTTGCTCAGGTATTTGCTCTGCCCGATTGTTTTCCATTCCCCGTCCGTGCCCTCAATCTGCAGGTCATAGGAATAGTCTTTGTTGAACCGGTCATAGAGCATAACCGAAACGCCGAAGATCGGCTCCGCGCTGTCAATGGTCAGGAAGCCTCCCTTTTCCCCGAGCGCAAAATAAGTGCTTACATCCCCGTCCGTCATCAGCTGGAAAGTGTTCTTTTTGGTTTCCTTTGAATTGCCGCCGTAGGTGCATCCCGCGGTGATGTCCTCCGCATACGCTTCAGCTTCCGGCTGTTCGGAAATTCCGGCGGAAGCCGTCACCGTAAGCAGTACGAAAAGCAGGAATCCCGAAAGAATCCGGCGGGTATTCCTTTTCCGGATAAACATCCTCACTTTCCGCCACCCCACTCACCGTTCAGGAATTCATAACGCTTCTTCAGGTAGTTCTTCAGGAACTTGATATTCTCGTCAAAGGAACTGCCTGTCTGGGCCACCGTGCTCGATACCCCGGGACGCGGCCAGCGTTGCCGGTCCATGGCGGCGGAATCCTTAATGGATTTGGCCAGGCTGTCAATGGATTCCATTCCCGCTTCCCCGTCCGGGCGGATTCCCAGCAGTACCTCCACGGCCGGCCGGGCGCGTTCCTGCCAGAGCTCCGCCACTTTCTGCCGGAACTCCTCATGCCGGTACAGTGCCGGATACCAGGCCGTCCGGTCGCCCTTGGCGATCCACAGGTATTCCGGATTCAGCACATATTTGGCATTGTGCTTCGCCGCGTATGAACCGAAGGAGCTGTCATAATCCCATGCGGGGCCAGCGAATATTTTCTCGCTGATGCTGTCCTGCGGCTTGTAAAAATACTGGCTGGAGGAATTCCCGTCGTAATTTTCACTGATCTCTTCAACCATGTACTTCAGGGTCAGGGATTCCTCGTCTGCAATTTCCGTATAGTGTTTCCCGCTTTCCGGATCCTTTCCGTCCGATGCCATAATGGCGTTTTCAAACGACTGCATCAGGGCGGAAATATACTTCATCTGTGCGGATGATATGTATTCCGGTGATTTGGATACCAGGACCCCGCCTTTTTTCGTCGTATAGGCGCTGGCTTCCATTCCGTAGCGCACCGGATAGCTTTCGTATTCGATCAGGTAGCCCCCGGTAATATCCTCCGGATCCACCGGAATGCTGTACGCTTTGTAATGGCCTTTGGTGGATGCCTTTTTGCCGACCAGCTTGTTTTTTTCCAGGGGCTCGCTGTTCAGCTTCTCGGTCGCCTTTTCCAGATCGGCAATCGCAATCCGGTCCTTGTCAATCTCCACCTTTTCGGAAAAGAGATACAATCCCCGGTACTCATGGTTAATGTACAGCTCCGCGGCAGTATGCTCCGGGGTGTAATCCAGGCCGATCGCCGTGGCCAGGTCCAGCATCACCTGGTTCCGCAGGTAGGATTTGTCCCGGTAATTGCCGGTCAGGATCCATTTCTTGGCCTTGCCCATTCCCAGGAGGTCGGTTCCTTTAGCCAGTTTGATCTGGTAATTCTTCTTTTTAAACGTCATGGAGGAATTCCCGCGGGTCTTTACATGCTCCAGCTCGCCGTCATACTGGACGCTTCCGTCCGGGCCGCGGAGCACAAGATATCCGGGTTCCTTGTTTTCCTTGTTCGCTTCGATTTTTTTCAGGCTGCCGCTTTCGGTCGTCACATACACCACCGGCAGGTTTTCCGATCCCTGCATGACCTGCAGACTTGCCTTTGTCTTGCCGATTTTGATCTGGTACTTTCCGGGTTTGATGATCCCGGCCCCGTCCCCGTTCTTGACCGACCGGGAACCGAATGTAAAAGACACCCCGTCCGCGAGACCGAACTTGAGTTCCCCCGTCTTCAGGTTCCCCGGGAGGTAAAGCGTATAGCCCTTTCCCTCATTCTTGTTGAGCGTGATTGCGTCCGCCGTCAGCTCCCCGTCCGGTGAAATCCAGACCTCCGGTCCGCCGGAAGCCGCATGCGCTGTTACCACCAGGCAGGCCAGCAGCGCTGCCAGAACCCACAGGAAAACCCGTGTCCTGAATCCCCGTACTGTCATTCTGCTCCCTCCCTGATGCCGATCATCCCGTTTACGGTCCGCAGGTCCTTCTCCTTGACCCCCGCCGGCCGGTTGATCACATCATCCATAAAGATCATACAGGTGGTATTGCCGCCGTCCAGGTTGACCGCCTCAACAGCGCCCAGTTCAATCAGCTTGTCCGCCAGCCAGGTGATGGTCACACCCACCGCGTCCTTCCGGCGGCCCAGCACGTCCACGGCCAGGATGGTTCCGTCATGGGTGATCCCCATCGCCATCCGCGGAGCCCGGTCCGTCGTCCGCCACTTTTTCAGGTCAGGACATACCGCACCGTTCTCCACCAGGATCGGGCCGAAAGCGAATGTGCTCACAACGCCCATGTCCAGGTATTCCTGGGCGGAATGCGAATCCGATTCAAATGTTTTCATGTGCCCGTCGTCAAAAAGGGCAATCACATCCAGGGGCGGCCATACCCGGCTGTCCCCCTTTTTCGTTTTCTCTGACCACACCCGGCCGTTCCGGATCACAATGCCCGTTGTCAGCTTGTTCAGCATCCGGTATCCGAAGAAATCATCAGAGAATGCAAATACTGCCTGGTGATCCCGGGCAATCGTCGTCGGTTTGGAAAGGAACGTTCCGGATTTGGTCATTTTCTCCGGCGGCGCTTCATTGACCATCGCCCCGAAAAACGCCGGTTCCCGGTAGCGGATGGCCGCTTCCAGCCACTGGTGCGGCACGGATTTGTCCACACGCTGCCGGATTTCCACATGGATATCGCGGCTCACATAGCTCCATTCCCCGGCCTTCCGGTCCGCGTAAACATAGGGTTCGTCCGCGTCATAGAACCCTTCATCATCCAGCGGGATCTTCATCTTCCCGGCCGGTTCAGGCATACGGAACTGAACCGGCGCCTGCCCGCTGTTCCCATCGGACGCCGCCCGCTTCTTTCCGTCCTTTCCGATGCACTCATCCGAAAAGATCAGTTCCTGCAGTTCGGGAGTGGCAATTCCGGTCTGCCTGAGCCCGTTTTTCTTCTGAAGCTGCCGGATTCGTTCCGCTGTGTTTTTGTTATAGTCATCCTCAAAGTTTTTGGAGGTAATGTAGCCGAGGTCAAACAGCCTTTCCTTCAGTGCCAGCACGTCCGGGCCGCTGTCTCCTTTTTTCAGCTCCCGGTAGGAAGTCTCCGCGAAAACCCCTGCAACCATCACCGCGAGCAGGATGAACACTGCCGCGGCTGCCAGGAGTGTTTTATGTCCCTTCATCTTTCCGCCCGCTCATTCATTCACAATAATCCGGATTTTGGCATCCTCGACCGTATAGTAGGTTTCCGCCTGGATCGGTTCATCGCCGCTCCGGATGGTGATCCTTCCGCCGATAATTTCCACATAGCCCAGGGAGGATTTTTCCTTGTTGGTGCTCTTGATGCCGTCCTTCCCCGCGTTGATCTCAATCTCGCCGCCGGCAATCTGTACGCTGTCCTTCCCCTTGATGCCGTGCCGGACTGCTTCCACCACAATCTTTCCGCCGCGGATGATCAGCCGGTCCTTGGATGTGATTCCATCCACCCGTCCGCCGGTCACCTGCAGGCTTCCGTTTCCCTCAATCACAAGATCTGCTGAGGAAAACAGAACCGCGCTCGGATCCTCATCCGGATCCGCATTGGGCTGCGGTCCGTCGGAAATAATGTTCTCTGTTCCTTCCGCCAGTGAGATAACCGCCTGCTTGCTGCACTTTTCCACTTCGATGGCCGCGCTCTCATTGCTGTGGATGTCCACCCCGCTGAGGACCAGAATGACATCTCCCTTGTCCTTCACGCTGACAAATATCTGCCCGTTGGTCAGCGTGCCGGAGAGCACATAGGTCCCAGGTTTTTCAATCCGGACCACCCCGTTGTCAAATAACACACCCTCTGTTTCCTGCTCCAGCCCTGTGTCTGAAAAAGAAACAATGGCAGTGTTTTCCTCCGCGAAAACAGGTACTGCTGCAAGCAGCATCATCACCAGCAGGACAATCAGGCTTTTCTTCATCATCCGGGTCACTCCGTTCCTCTGTATTCTGCCCGTCCCGGCCGATCGTTCCGGGCAGGAGCGCAGATCTATAATATCTCATTGTAACTATATCTGATTCAGTTTTCTGTGTCAATGGAACACCGTTCCGGCCGGTCCAACCGGCACGCCGGAACGTAAAAGAACCGGGGCCTCCCGGTCCCGGTTCTTTCCCCCGTTTTTTTCTTACCTGTCCGTCCGGACCGCCTTCATGGCAATCTTGTCCCGGTACATGGCTTCATCGGCCCGGCGCAGCACTTCCTCAGTGGATGCGTCGCGGCCTTTTTCGTATTTTGCGATCCCCGCCGCGGCGGAAACCTTTTCCCATGGCTGCAGGGAATCATCCGCCTGCAGTCTCGCCGCTTCTTCCTTAAATGCGCGGATGCGTTCCTCCGCGCCTTCCTGGGCTTTTCCTTCCAGGATCACGACAAACTCATCCCCGCCGATCCGGTATACATGTTCTTCCCCGAACACCTTCCGGATCAGGTCCGCGGCATGCTGCAGGTACAGGTTGCCCTGCTCATGGCCGTAGGTATCGTTCATCCGTTTCAGGAAGTTGATATCGATCATGATAATGGAGAAATCCGCATCCCCGGCATCTTCCTTTTTGTTCAGCACGTCGTTGTAATCGTAGTATGCGGTCCGGTTCCGAAGTCCGGTCAGCGTATCCAGGTATGCCCGGTCCTCCAGCTTATCCATCTTCCGAATCACGCCGCGGTCCGTAGCAAAAATGCTTACGGCCAGGATGATTCCCAGCACAATCAGGAAAATAAACCCAACCTGGCTGATGACGTTCCAGGTATATTCCCGCAGCATGTCCATGGAACTGTCCGCGCCGACATAGCACCGGCAGGTGCCTTCCGCGTCGCGGACCGGGGTGAGCACCGTCAGCACATGGCCGTATTTTTCATTGGACTCAATCGACGGAACTTCTTTTCCCGCCAGCAGGTCCGGAATATACGGCTGGTATGCCGGGAAGAACGGTTCCACCGTTCCCGGTTCCGATCCGGCAAACTGCTCCGTGTTCAGGTCAAACACCACATGGAAACCGTCCTCCCGGACCTGGTAGACGTACAGGTAAACGATATCCGGGTAGGCTTCCCGCAGCAGGTACAGCTTGTGTTCCGTTTCGGCATAGCCGGGATAGTTCCGTCCCTGTTCCAGGTATCCGTCAATGTCTTCCACGTCAATGATATCCCCGGCAATCAGGCCGGTCAGTCCCTTTGAGTAATCCTCGAGGTCCCGGATCTCATATTGCCGGAATGTATGGTAACTGATCAGGATAAATGCCGCGGTCATCACCAGGAGCACGATAACCACCGGAATCAGGATCTTCCGTCTGCCGATTCCCTTTTTCATTTTTTTACACCTTCTGTGTCTTGAAAATCCTTGTTTTTCTTTTCGCCCCGGAAGGCGGTTTTTCCTGCTTCCGCGCTTTCCCTTGTTGCGGGTCCGGTTCCATGGTATGATGAATCCGCAGTACCGGACAGCGGGGGAGTGGAAAAAATGCAGATGCTGGTGGAAGCGGCAAAGAACTATATCCGGACTCTCTTTGCGGAAAATACGGACGGCCACGGATTCGGGCATTCCATGCGGGTGTACCGGAACGCCCTGCTGATCCTGGAAACAGAACCGGAGGCGGACCGGCTGGTTGTTTCCCTGGGCACCCTGCTCCATGACGCGGACGACCATAAGCTGTTCCATACGGAGAACAATGCCAATGCCCGGCGTTTTCTGCGCGGGCAGGGAATCAGTCCGGAAACGGAAGAGCGGATCTGTGAAGCCGTCAATTCGGTTTCCTTCAGCCAGAACGGCGATAAACGTCCCGCAACAGCCGAAGGCCGGATTATCCAGGATGCGGACCGGCTGGACGCGATCGGGGCCATCGGAATTGCCCGGACGTTTGCCTACGGCGGAAAGCACGGACGGCCGCCGGAGGATTCCATCGCGCATTTCCATGAAAAGCTTCTCCTGCTGAAGGACCGGATGAATACGGAAAAAGCCCGGGAAATGGCGGCCTTCCGCCATGCGTTCATGGAACAGTTCCTGCGGGAATGGAACCGGGAGCAGGAAGAGTCCTGATTGAAGATACCGAAGATACAACAGAAAGGAATAGAACTGTATGGAACAGACCATTCCCGCGGCAGATCATGCCCGCAAAGGATATCCCGGCCGCGCTGAAGCGGAGCGGATCCTGGCAGAAGCCGAGCCGCTCAACCCCGGCCCCTGGGGAGACCACAGCCGCACAGCGGCCCACTGTGCGGAGAAAATCGCGCTGTACGCGGGCCTGGATCCCGACAAGGCGTACGTCCTCGGCCTGCTGCACGATATCGGCCGCCGTTTCGGCAAGCGCCACCTGGGACACGTGTCCGACGGATACACGTATATGATGTCCCTCGGCTATGAGGATGCCGCCCGGATCTGCCTCACGCATTCCTTCAACGACAAACGCATGGAAAGCTATGTCGGGAGTGTTGACACCAGCGAAGCGGAAACCCGCCTGATCCGGGAAAAGCTGCAGGAGGCCGTATACGATGATTATGATCTCCTGATCCAGCTGTGTGATTCCATTTCCGGAGCGGAAGGCGTCATGGACATCATCGACCGGATGGGAGATGTAAAGCGCCGCTATGGTTTCTATGATCCGGATAAATGGAACCGGAACCTGGAGCTCAAGGCTTACTTTGAGGGAAAAATGGGAAAAGACCTGTACGAGGCCGTGGAAAAGGATACCTTCACTCCTGGTGCAGGCTGATTTCCGGAAGAGAATGATTTAATGCTTGACGGAACCCCGGATCACAGGGTATACTCACTCCAATCTTTCCGGAAAGGAGCTCTTCCCATGACGATGGTCGGTATGGTTTATATGATGGCCGAAGCGTATTGCTGGGGTTATTATTTCACATACCATCATCCGAAGAGCTGATAGGAATCCGGTTCCGGAATTGCATCCGCAATGAAGATCGCTTATCGCTCGTCGGTAAGCGGTCTTTTTTATACCCCGGAGAAGAAAGGAAGCGTGAATGAAATGAACAAACCCGGAACACAGCAGCTGGAAACCCACCGACTGGTCCTGCGCCGTTTCCGCGTGGAGGACGCGGAAGACATGTTCAGGAACTGGGCGTCGGACCCGGAGGTCACCCGATACCTGACCTGGCCGGCCCACGGCAGTGTGGAGATCACCCGGATGGTCCTGGCGGACTGGATCTCCCGGTACGATGACGGCAGTTTCTTCAACTGGGCCATCGTCTGGAAGGAAACCGGGGAAGTCATCGGAAATATCGCGGCGGTCAGTGTGATTGAGCCCCTCGAATCGGCAGAGATCGGATACTGCCTCGGCCGCGCTTTCTGGGGCCGCGGAATCATGCCCGAAGCCCTTCGGGCGGTCAACTCCTGGCTGCTGGAGACTGCGGGACTCCGCCGGATTATCGCGCGTCACGATGTGAACAATCCCAAATCCGGCCGGGTCATGGCCAAGGCCGGCATGATGTTTGAAGGCATCCTGCACAGCGCCGGCAGGAATAACCAGGGGTTCTGTGATGTCGGCCGGTATGTCCTCCTCCGGGAAAATGCGGAATCCTCCAGCCGGAAATCCGCTCCCGCCCCGGTCACCGTCCGGCTGGCCCGGGAAGGGGACCTGGAATGCGTCAATGAACTGCGCCGGGAAGTCAATGACCTGCACGTCGCCGGAGTCCCGGATGTATTCAAACCGGGTTTCTGCGATGAACTGCGGGATTACCTGTACACGATCTGGAAAAACCCCCAGCAGGAAATCGTCGTCGCGGAACTGGAAGGAAAGGTCTGCGGCTTCGCGGTCCTGAACCATATCAGCAAGCCGGAAAACCCCTTCATGTTTGAGCGGGATTTCCTGGATATTGATGAATTCGGAGTCGATGCCTCCTGCCGCCGGCAGGGCATTGCCTCCGCAATGATCCGGTTCATCCGGGAATTCGCGCGGGAAAAGGGCTTCCGGCGGATTGAGCTGAACATGTGGGAGTTCAACCGCGGCGCCCTGGCCTTCTACGAGGCAGCCGGTTTTTCCACCTTCCGCCGGTACATGGAAATCAAACTCCCGGAATAATCCCCCATGCCGCCGTTCCGGCGGCTTTTTTCTTTTTTGAGAACGGTTCTCATTTTTCTTGACATGCGTCCCATCGATGCATATAATTGAGAACAGTTTTCAAATTCGGCATATGCCGAAGGACCCGGTTCAATGACTGGAGCATCCGGTTTTTGATCTCGTCCGGTCGGTCATTGAAACCCTTGGAGGATGATCCTATGAAGCGCAGAAAACTGCTGGCCGTATTGCTGGCTTCCGTTCTTTTCCTGGTTTCCGCAGCCGTCCCGGCTATGAAAGCGGAGGGGAAAAAACTGGATATTGTCACCACCATTTTCCCGGTATATGACTGGATCCGTCAGGTATCCGGCAGCGCGGAGCACGCGCAGGTTACCATGCTGCTGGACAGCGGGGTGGATCTCCACAGCTACCAGCCTACCGCGGCGGATATGATGCGGATCGCCGCCTGCGATGTGTTTGTCTATGTCGGCGGGGAATCGGACAAATGGGTGGAGGATGCCCTGAAAAGCTCCGTCAACCCGGACCAGGTGGTCATCAGCCTGCTGGATCTCCTGGGCGATGACGTGAAGGCGGAGGAACTCATCAATGGGATGGAGCCGGAATCCCATGAGGAAGGCGAAGAGGAGGAAGCGGACGAGCATGTCTGGCTTTCCCTGCGCAGCGCCCGGAAACTGGTCACCGGGATTGCCGCCCGGCTCGGGGAAGCCGATCCGGACTGTGCGGAAGCGTATACCGCCGGCGCCGCCGCCTTCTGTGAACGCCTGGATGCGCTGGATGCGCATTATTCGGAAGTTATCGGTTCCGCCGCGCATCATGCCGCCCTTTTCGGCGATCGGTTCCCGTTCCGCTATATGGCGGATGATTACGGGCTCACCTGTTACGCCGCCTTCTCCGGCTGTTCCGCGGAAACGGGGGCCAGCTTCAAAACCATCGTCTTCCTGGCGCAGAAACTCGATGAACTGGACCTGCCGGCCGTACTGGCCATCGAAGGTTCCGACTGCAGGATTGCGGAAACCGTCATCCAGTCTTCCGCGAAGAAAGACCGGAAAATCCTTATACTGGATTCCATGCAGGGCGTCACCGCCGCGGAGATACAGGCAGGAGCCAGCTATCTGTCCATCATGGAGAAAAACCTGGAAGTGCTGCGGGAAGCGCTGAACTGAAGTATCCCGCACCCTTGCCATCAGGGCGGATTCCTGATATCCTTACCGGTAAATCCCGTTCACAGGAGGTGCCGCATGAATCGCCTGCCCTGTCTGGCTGCAATCGTTGATTTTGACCGGACGCTGCTCCGTACGGATAAATCCATTTCCGCCTATACCGTCCGGATCCTGCGGAGCTGGCAGGAAAGCGGAGGCCGGCTCTTCGCCGCGACCGCGCGGCCGGAACGGGCGATCGGGGAATACTGCCGGCAGATTGCCTTCGATGCGATCTGCACCCTGAACGGTGCCCGGACGATCACAAAGGATTCCGTCATCGAAAACCCGATCTCGGAAAAAAGCGCCCTGTCCGTGCTGGAACAGTTCTCCGGCATTCCGGGCATCGTCCTTTCTGTAGAGGCGGAGAATGGAATTTACGCCAATATGGATATCCCGCCATGGTCGCCGAAGGTCACGGATCGTCTCCTGGATCTTCCCCGGGCGGAAACAATCTACAAGATCCTCGCCAGCCACCCGGAGCTCCCGGTCGAACATCTGGCGGTAAACCTTCCGGATGATACCTATTATTCCGTTGCCGAGCGGAAACTGCTCCAGGTCATGAGCCGTTCCGCCACCAAATGGAACGGCGTCCGGAACATGCTCGATGCTTTCGGGATCGATCCGGCCCATACGGTGTTCTTCGGCGATGACAACGATGATATCGAGCCGATCCGGCGGTGCGGCTGCGGCGTGGCTGTCCGGAACGCCCTCGGAAACGTCCTGGAAGCCGCGGATGAGGTCACGGAAAGCAACGATGAGGACGGGGTTGCCCGGTTTCTGGACCGCCTGATGCATATGTGAATACAGAAGGATGCCGGAAACGCAATGCGTTTCCGGCATCCTTCATTTTTTCCGGGAGTGTCAGAGCTCCTGGAAAAACTCAACCTCTTCCCCCAGGGGACCGTAGCAGAACGCGATCCGCGCGGGGTATTCCGGTTCCGTCCTGAATACGATATTCTTCGGCTCCATGAATACCTCATAGCCGGCTGCCCGCACCTTTTCGGTCATCGCGTCCGTGTCGTCCGTCCGGAACGCGATATGGCGGAGCGCGCCGATGTTCCGGATCCCGGCCTGGTTATTGCCGATTTCCAGCAGTCCGCCGCCGGTATCGATCATCATGCCTTCCGGCCATTCCCGTTTGATCGTAAATCCCAGCACATCCAGGTAGAATTCCTTCACCCTGCGGTAATCCTCCGCATTGTCGCATTTCAGGGAAATGTGATGAATACCTGTAATCATGCTTCCGCCTCCCCCGTATTTTTGTAAAACAGCTGGTCCGTCGTCCCGAAAATGGTCCGGTACTCCCCGATCTTTTCAAACCCGTATTTCTCATACAGGCCGTGTTCACCGCTCATCAGGTACACCTTCCGGAATCCGAGGGTGCCTGCGTATTGCACCACTTCATGGATCATCTGCTCCGAAATCCGCCGGCCGCGGTATTTTTCATCCACATACACAAATCCGATAAACGGTGAAAAGCCATATTCCTCCGGCAGCTCGTCCTTCTCGGCAAACACGCAGTAACCGGCCGGCTGTTCCCCGTCCGTCGCCACCGCTACCCGCTCCCAGTCCCGGAACGCGTTCTTCTCCATCATATTGGCCAGGAAAGGGCCCGCGCTCCAGGAACTGCCCCGCGCAAAGGCCATCGTTTTCTCCCAGAGGGGATGCCCCTGGCAGATCAGCTGGATTTCCATCCTGTTATCCTCCGGAATCGTTGATTATTCCTTCCGGCGCTTCCGGAGCAGGTATTCATCCAGCTTGGTTTTGACGCTGTCCGGGATTTCCCGGGAAACGGGGCACTTCACCGCGTCCGCCATGGCGAAGGTGAAATCCGTCAGGAAGCCGATATCCTCCGCCAGCTGGGCTTCGGAAAGCAGCGTCTTGGTATCATAGCGGTTATGGATGGTGGCCTGGGACTTGGGCGCGATCCGCGCAAAGGACAGTGCCGGCACCCCGTGGTCCGCGAAGGGGGTGGAGTCGCTGGAATAGACGTCCTGCCGGCCGTACAGTCCCCACCCGCGCAGGGCGCAGAAATACTCAATGAAGTGGAGCAGCTTGTCCTCCGCGCTGACACAGGTGATGAACCGCCCCATATAGGTACCGATCATATCCAGATTGATGTTCAGCGCGGCCTTCCCCAGTTCCTTTTCATGGGCCGCGGTATACGCCTTGGAGCCCAGCAGGCCGACCTCCTCGCTGCCGCAGAACACAAACCGCAGCCCGTAGCGGAGCGGTGCCTTCCCGGCAAGCGCTTCCATGATCCCCAGCAGCCCCACGCAGCCGGACATATTGTCATACGCGCCGTGGGAAAGCGGGGTGGAATCGTAATGGGCCGTCAGCACAATCCATTCATCGGTTTTTCCGGGAATCTCCGCCACCACGTTCTGGGATTCCCCGGCGGTTTCCTCCTGCTCAATCCGGATCGATACCGAGGCGGGAGCGGATTTCACCAGCTCAAAGGCGTCCTTCGCGTTGATATTGACGCACGGCACCTTTTTCCCCAGGGAAACATAGGGGCGCAGCATCTTCTGGTCGATATCCCGGTCTTCAAAATGGATATCCCCGTCATAGGTGATGAACCCCACCGCGCCGGCATTCAGCAGGTCATGGTAAACCCAGTAGGTAATCCCCGTATCAAGCAGGACGATCTTTCCCTTTGCCTGCGCGCAGGAAGCCGGGTCCGTATTGGGCAGGTAGCACAGCGGCGCTTCCACGCTTCCGCTTCCGCACAGCTTGTACCCCTTGCAGGGAATCTCCCGGCCGTCGGCGGTCAACACCGCTTCCCGGATCTCCGCCGTCCACACGTCAAACGGCTCCAGGACGGCCTGCGCACCGTATTTCCGGCATTCCTCCGCCAGGTAAACGGCCGCTGCCTTTTCCTCCTCCGAACCGCTGGTCCGGATATAATCCGTACTGTCCAGAATCTCCCTGATCTTTTCCTGTGTCATTCTGTTTTTCTCCTTCGGCCGGGTCTTTTTCCCGCTGATCCGGCATGATTTTGTATATATTCGCCAAAAGCAGGCGCTGCCCCTGCTTTCCGCAGGAGCAGCGCGCAAACCGGATTCACAGGAGCGCCCGGAGCGCCTCCCGGACCGCCGCGGCAAATCGGGCGTGTCCTTCCGGATCCATATGTTCCTCATCCACCGGGCTGGCCGCCACGTAATCGGACGCGGCCAGGAAGCCGTTCCCCCGCCGGGCCGCGATCGCACGGTAAGTTTCCCGCAGTGCTTCGCACACCCGAACGGACTGCCGGTCAAATGCCGGATCCTTATCCGGTTTCCATACATCCGCTCCCAGCCGCAGCGGGGAGCAGACCAGGATCCGTTCCGGCGGGGCCAGCTTTTCAAACCGGTCCAGGCATTGTTCCAGCCCGCGGCCGATTTCCTCCGGCGCGGCATGGAAAGCGGCCTTGCAGTCGTTGGTGCCGAGCATCAGGATCACGGCAGCCAGGTTTTCCGTACCGGCATACCGGGCAATATCGTCAATTCCCCGAAGGCCCGGCCGTACCGGATCCTCATATATGGTGGTGCGTCCGCACACGCCGTCCTCCAGGATCCGGATATCCCGGCTTTCTGATTCCTTCTGCAGCAGGCCGGTCCAGCGGACCTCCGCGGGATACCGTTCCCCGTCAGAACCGGGAACCAGTCCCCATGTGTTGGAATCTCCGAAAGCCAGTACCTGTTTCATGCCGTTTCTTCCTTTATTCTGCCACCTCTTTCTCCTGCCGTTTCCGGTAGTCTTCCAGGGCGGACTGGATTGCCTCCTCTGCGAGTACAGAGCAGTGGAGCTTGTGGGCCGGAAGGCCGTCCAGCGCTTCCGTCACCGCCTGGTTGGTCAGCTGCATGGCCTCGGAAAGGGGCTTGCCCTTGATCATCTCCGTCGCCATGGAGCTGGAGGCAATCGCGCTGCCGCAGCCGAATGTTTCAAACTTCACGTCCTGGATGATGTCATCCTCAATCTTCAGGTACATCTTCATGATGTCCCCGCACTTGGCGTTGCCGACTTCACCCACGGCGTTGGCGTCCTCAATGACGCCCACGTTCCGCGGATGAAGGAAATGGTCCATGACTTTTTCACTGTACAGTGCCATCTTGCTGTCCCTCCCGGTTTACAGAATATGCGGAATCTTTCCGCTCTGCAGGTCCCGCCACACCGGCGAGAAGCTGCGCAGGTATGCCACCACGTCCTTTACGGCGGCAATGATCTCGTCCACGTCCTCCGGGGTGTTTTCCCGCCCGAGGGTCAGGCGCAGGGAACCGTGCGCCACGTCATGCACCCGGCCGATCGCCAGCAGCACGTGGCTGGGATCCAGGGAGCCGGAGGTGCAGGCGCTGCCGGAGGAGGCGCTGATGCCCTTCTCATCCAGCAGGAGCAGCAGGGATTCCCCTTCAATGCCCTCAAAGCAGAAGCTCACGTTCCCGGGAAGGCGCTTTTCGGCATCCCCGTTCAGCGAGGAGTGCGGGATTTCATTCAGCCCGGCAATCAGCCGGTCCCGGAGCACCGTCAGCCGGGCGGCTTCGGCATCCCGCTCGGAAACGCTTTCCTTCAGCGCCGCGGCCATGCCCACGATTCCGGGCAGGTTTTCCGTGCCGGCGCGCTTTCCCTTCTCCTGCGCGCCGCCGTTGATCAGCGGCAGCAGCGGCAGTCCCTTCCGGGCATACAGGAAACCGACGCCCTTGGGGCCATGGAACTTGTGGGCGGAAGCCGACAGGTAATCAATGTTCTCCGCCTTCACGTCGATATCCAGCGGTCCCACCGCTTGCACCGCGTCCGTATGGAACGGCACCTTGCGGGCCCGGCAGATCTCCCCGATCTCCCGGATCGGCTGGATGGTGCCGATCTCGTTGTTGGCGGTCATCACGGTCACCAGGCAGGTTTCCGGCCGGATGGCGGCTTCCACTTCTTCCGGGCGCACCACGCCGTTCGTGTGCACGTCCAGCAGGGTCACCTCGAATCCTTCGGTCTTCAGCTGCTCCAGCGTATGAAGCACCGCGTGGTGCTCAAAGGCAGTGGAGATGATATGGTTCTTTCCTTTCCGTTTCCCGGCCAGGGCCGCGGAACGGATCGCCTGGTTGTCCGCCTCGCTTCCGCCGGAGGTGAAATAAATCTCCCGCGGCTCCGCATTGATCACCGCGGCGATTTCCTGCCGCGCGTTTTCCAGGGTCTCTTTGGCCTGCTGCCCGATCCGGTACAGGCTCGACGGGTTTCCGTATTCCTCCCGCATGCACTGTGTCATGGCGGCGATGGCCGCCTCGCTCATGGCGGTGGTCGCGGCGTGGTCCGCGTAAATGCTCATTCCGTAATCTCCTTTGCTTGGGTCTGGGTCATTACCACGGGCATTATATTCCCTTTTGCCTACTATGTCAATGGGTAATTAAACGGCCTCTTCCACGCTTCAAAATTCATGCTTGACATAAAGTGAACTCGAAGGTTTACCATTCTTTTTAGGAAGGAAAAATACACATCGGATCATCATTCATCGGGAGGAAGGTCATATGTTCGGTTTCAATTACTACACCCCCACCAAGGTCGTTTTCGGAAAGGGCACGGAGTCCCGGGTGGCGGAGCTGGTCCGGGAATTTGGCGGCAAAAAGGTCCTGATTCATTACGGCGGCGGAAGCGTCATCCGCTCCGGCCTCCTGCAGCGGGTTACGGATACGCTGGATGCGGCCGGTATCCCCTACGTCACACTGGGCGGCGCAGTTCCGAATCCGCACCTGCAGCTGGTCTATGAGGGAATCGACCTGTGTAAAAAGGAGGGCGTCGATTTCCTGCTGGCCGTGGGCGGCGGAAGCGCCATCGACTCCGCCAAGGCCATCGGCTACGGCGTCACCAATGAAGGTGATGTCTGGGATTTCTACGACTATAAAAGGAAAGCATCCGCCTGCCTGCCCCTCGGCGTCATCCTGACCATCGCCGCCACCGGCAGCGAGTTGAGCGACTCCTCCGTCATCACGAAGGAGGAAGGCCTGGTCAAGCGCGGCTACAGCAGCGACTTCTGCCGGCCGAAGTTTGCCATCATGAACCCGGAGCTGACCATGACGCTTCCGGATTACCAGACCGCCTGTGGCTGCACCGATATCATGATGCACACCATGGAGCGCTACTTCACCAACGGCGGCAACATGGAAATCACCGATTCCATGGCGGAAGGCCTGCTCCGCACCGTGATGGTCAACGCGGAAATTCTGGCAAAGGATCCGAAGAACTACGACGCGAGGGCCGAGGTCATGTGGGCCGGGAGCCTTTCCCACAACGGGCTCACCGGCTGCGGAAACGACGGCGGCGACTGGATGACCCATAAGCTGGAGCACGAGCTCGGCGGCCTGTACGATGTGGCCCACGGCGCGGGCCTTGCCGCGGTCTGGGGCAGCTGGGCGCGCTATGTCTGCCCGGAATGCGTGCCCCGGTTCAAACGCTTTGCCCTCAATGTGATGGGCGTGGATCCGTCCGGTACGGATGCGGAAATCGCCCTGCGGGGAATCGAAGCGCTGGAGGCCTTCTTCCGCCGGATCGGAATGCCCACGAACCTGCGGGAGCTGGGAGTGGCCGCCACGGACGAGGACCTGGCCCTCATGGCCCACAAGTGCGCGGTCGGCGTCGGCGGCGCCATGGGTTCCGCCCGCCTGCTCAACGAAGAGGATATGCTGGCCATCTACCGGGCCAGCCGGTAAATCCCGGTGCCCCGGACCGTACGGTCCGGGGTTTTTGTTTGATTCCCCGGCAGATGGATGGTTCGGGGAACCGGGAAAGCCCGTGCCCCGGGCGGTCGGAACAGAAAAGGTAAGATTTTTTCGATCGCAATCGATTACGTTTAAAAATGATTTGCATATTTGCATTTATTGCTGAAATCGGCTTTACTTCTGTTGACAGTAGGTCTGTTTTGTGCTAAATTACGACCAGATGTGAAATGATTTGACCCCATATATATTTGAATTTATAGGACAGATGTCCTGTAAAAAATAAAAAGGAGTGTGTAACCCTATGAAGAAGATCTTGGCTCTGGTTATTGCCCTGGCTCTCTGTCTCGGCTGTGCTTCCGCTTTCGCGGAAAAAGTCGGCGTCTCCATGCCGACGCAGGACCTGCAGCGCTGGGTGCAGGACGGTGAAAACATGCAGGCCGAACTGGAAAAGAACGGCTACGAAGTTAAGCTGACCTACGCGGCCAACGTTGTGGCCACCCAGATCGCTGACCTGGAAAACATGATCACCGATGGTTGTGACGTTCTGGTTATCGCTTCCATCGACGGCGGCTCCCTGGGCACTGTGCTGCAGAGTGCTGCGGACAAGGGCATCAAGGTCATCGCTTATGACCGCCTGATCATGAAGACCCCCAACGTGGACTACTATGCCACCTTCGACAACTACAAGGTTGGTCAGATCCAGGCGAACTTCATCATTGAAAAGCTGGATCTGGAAAACACCGACAAAGTGTACCGCATGGAAGTGTTCGGCGGCTCTCCCGATGACAACAACGCCTACTTCTTCTACAATGGCGCTATGGACGCTCTGAAGCCCTACATCGACGCCGGCAAGCTGGTTATCCCGTCCGGTGAAGTCGAAATGGAAAAGGTTGCGATCCTGGGCTGGGGCACCCCCGATGCTCAGAAGCGTATGGACGACCTGCTGGCCAAGCAGTACAGCGACGGCACTTTCCCGGATGTCGTGCTGAGCCCCAACGACTCCCTGGCCATGGGTATTGCGAACGCTCTGGAAGCTGCCGGCTGCACCGCTGAAAACTGGCCCATCATCACCGGTCAGGACTGCGACAAGGCCAACATGAAGAACATCCTGCTGGGCAAGCAGAGCATGTCCGTGTTCAAAGACACCCGCACCCTGGCAGCCCAGGTTGTGGAAATGGTGAACGCGATCCTGCTGGGCGACGAAGTCCCGGTCAACGATGAGAAGACCTATGACAACGAAGTGAAGGTTGTTCCTTCCTTCCTGTGCGAGCCCGTGTTCGCGGATATCAGCAACTATAAGGAACTGCTGATCGACTCCGGCTACTACACCGTTGAGGAAATCACCCCCGAAGAAGCCCCCGCGGCTTAATCTGAATCCCCGAGAGCCCGGTTCCCGAACCGGGCTCTCATTTCCTGAACCGGCTGTGCCGGTTTGGCGGAAGGGCGGTTCCGGGAACCGCCCTTTCGTCCTATTTCTGTTCAGAAGGGATTGATTGCATGCCCCTGCTGGAAATGCGCTCCATAACCAAAACATTCCCGGGCGTCAAGGCGCTCGACAACGTGAACCTCTCCGTGGACGAAGGCGAGATTCACGCGCTCGTCGGCGAAAACGGCGCCGGGAAATCCACCCTGATGAAGGTGCTCAGCGGCATTCATCCGTACGGCTCCTATGACGGAGACATCATGTATGACGGGCAGGAATGCCGTTTTCAGGGAATCCGGGATTCCGAAAGCCTCGGAATCGTCATCATCCACCAGGAACTGGCGCTGGTTCCGTACCTGACCATCGCGGAAAACATGTTCCTGGGCAACGAGCAGCGGAAGGTCAAGGGAATCATTGACTGGGACGCTACTTACGCAAACGCCGAAAAATACATGCGCATCGTGGGCCTGGAAGACTCGCCCCGTGAGCTGATTAAGAATATCGGTACCGGCAAGCAGCAGCTGGTGGAAATCGCCAAGGCTCTGGCCAAGAACGTGCGGCTGTTGATCCTGGACGAGCCGACCTCCTCCCTGACGGAGGCGGACTCCCGGAAGCTGCTGGACCTGCTGCTGGAGTTCAAGAAAACCCGCGGCATCACTTCCATTATTATTTCCCATAAGCTGAACGAAGTCTCCTACGTCTCCGACAAGATCACAGTCATCCGCGACGGCAAAACCATCGAGACACTGGACAAGGCAAAGGATGATATCTCAGAAGAGCGGATCATCCGCGGCATGGTCGGCCGGGAGATGACCAACCGCTTCCCGAAGCGGACCAACGTCACCATCGGGGAGAAATCCCTGGAGATCAAACACTGGACCGTCCATCATCCGCTGTATCCGGAACGCAAGGTCGTCGATGATGTATCGCTCTACCTGCGGAAGGGGGAAGTCGTCGGCATCGCCGGCCTGATCGGCGCCGGCCGGACAGAGCTGTGCCAGAGCGTTTTCGGCAAAGCCTACGGCACCCAGATCAGCGGCGAGCTGTACAAGGACGGAAAGGAGCTTCACCTGAACTCCGTGGCCGAAGCCGTCCACAACGGCCTGGCCTATGTTACCGAGGACCGCAAGGGAGACGGCCTGGTGCTGAGCAACAGCATCCTGCGGAACATCACGCTGTCCCGGCTTGGATTTGTTTCCAGCCACGGTGTGCTGAATGCGGACCTGGAGCATGAAAAAGCGGAGGAATACCGCCAGAAGCTGAGCATCAAAACCCCGTCCGTCGAGCAGTTGGTCAACAACCTCTCCGGCGGCAACCAGCAGAAAGTGCTGGTCGCGAAGTGGATGTACGCCCAGCCGGAAATCATGATGCTGGATGAGCCGACCCGCGGTATCGACGTCGGCGCGAAGTATGAAATCTACTGCATCATCAACGACATGGCGGCGGAGGGAAAATCCGTCCTGATGGTTTCCTCGGAGCTGCCGGAGCTGCTGGGCATGTGCGACCGGATCTACGTCATGTGCGAAAGCAAGCTGGTCGGCGAGCTGCCTGCGGCGGAAGCCAGCCAGGAGATCATCATGCAGATGATCATGGAAGCCAGTAAATCCAACATCGGCATGGAAGCCGAATAAACACACGAAGGAAGGATACGACCATGAAAAACGGTGCGAAATTCGGTACGATTATTCTGCTGGTTCTCACCCTGGTGCTGGCAGCCGCCGGTGTAACAGGAACCGTCTTCGAGAACCAGGAGCGTAACGCGCAGCCTTCCGCCTTTGACCTGTATCAGGAAGAGGCCGGCCAGCTGTTTGCCGAGGGTGAAGGATACCTGGCCGTGGCGGATGAAGCCATCGGAAACATCAACAGCTACCTGGATCAGATGAACAAAAACGCCGCCGCGTTCACCGCCGCCGGCGGGGATGCCGCGAACCTGGACGCGCAGGTCAAAGCGGCCGGCGAAGCGCTGGAAAGTGCCAAAACCCAGAAGGAAAAGATGGCCGGCGATTTTGAAAAGCTGAAAGCCAGCATCGGCCTGGACGGCAGCGATGCCGAAGCAGTCGACAAGGCGCGGACCACCATGCCCAAGCGGATCAATACCATCCGCGCGGCGCTGAAAAAGATCACCAAGATCGATGAGGTGGAAAGCGCTTCCAATCCCAGTGCTGAGACCATTGCCCGCAAGCAGGCGGAAGCCCTGCTGGAAACGGTCTCCGCGGAGTATCCGGATCTGGACCTGGGCGACCAGTTCACCGTCACGCGGGAATCCGCCGCGGCGCAGGAGGACGTTCCGGAACCCGGCAAGGGATTCAAGGGATTCCTGCAGGATAACTGGCAGTACGCGTTCTGGCTGGCCGGCGTGATGCTGATTGCCTCCGTGCTCAGCTTTATCGGCTGGAAAAAGCCCGCGACCCTGAAGAAGATCGGCGCGGCCGCCAACAAAAACATGATGCTGGTTGCCCTGATCGTCATCACGCTGCTGTTCTTCGTGCTGACAAACTACAAGAACCTGACGCCGGCGAACATCTACAACGTCATCAACCAGTATTCCTACATCATCATCCTGGCCACCGGTATGCTGCTGTGTATCGTATCCAGCGCGAACATCGACCTGTCCGTCGGCCGTGTGATGGGCTTCATCGCCGCGTGTGCCGCCAAGTTCATCATCGACTTCAAGATGAACGTGCCGCTGAGCATGTTCCTGTGCCTGCTGATCGGTATCGCGATCGGCGCCTGGCAGGGCTTCTGGATCGCTTACGTGAAGATCCCCGCCTTCGTCGTGACCCTGGCCGGCCAGCTGACCTTCTACGGCCTGACGATGGTCATCCTGAAGGGTGAAACCATTGCGCCGTTCCCGGCCGCATTCAACAATATCTTCTCCACCGCGCTGCCGGACTTCATCGGCTCCGCGTTCGGAATCCAGTCTTCGCTGAACATCACAACACTGATCATCGGCGCGCTGGTCATCCTGGTCTTCATCGCGATGCAGCTGCTCAACCGCGCAAGCCGCATCAAGAAGGGATATGAAGTGCAGCCCTTCGTAACGACCATCGGCAAGATCGTTATTATCTCCGCGGTGCTGGCCTTCCTGTTCTACTCCCTGTCCGCGAACAAGGGCCTGCCGACCGTACTGATCACCGTCTCCCTGGTCGTGCTGATCTACACCTTCATCACCAGCAAAACGGTCATCGGGCGCCACCTGTACGCCATGGGCGGCAACGTCAACGCGGCGCGCCTCTCCGGTGTCAAGACCCAGCGGATGCTGTTCCTGACCTATGTGAACATGGGCTTCCTGGCCGCCCTGGCCGGTCTCGCGTTCGCGTCCCGTATGAACTCCGCCTCTCCGATGGGCGGCCAGGGTGAAGAGCTGAACGCCATCGCGGCCTGCTACATCGGCGGTGCCTCCGCCTACGGCGGAATCGGTACGGTCGGCGGCGCGGTCATCGGCGCCCTGACAATGGGTATGATCAAGAACGGTATGTCCATCATGGGCATGCAGCAGGATATCCAGCAGGTGGTGCTGGGCCTGGTCCTGCTGGCCGCCGTGGTCATGGATATCGTCTCCAAGTCCAACGGTTCCGCCCTTCCCTTCCTCGGACGCCTCGGAGCCCGGAAGGAAAAGAAAAAGGAAGCCGCGGGTACGTAACGCCCTGCGGGGCATACTGAAAGGAGCTCTCCCGGATGGGAGAGCTCCTTGTTATATCCGGTTTTTACTTTTCCGCCTGCCAGGCGTAGAACTCAATCTCGCTGTCAAACACGAAGTACACGTCCGTCTGGCCGGAAATATTCATCGCCGCGGTGAATTCCGCGGGTTCCTCCGTCCCGGCCGGGATTTCAATCCGGGCGGCAATTTCCCCATCCAGGGAATCGCTGACAATATAGATCGTTCCGCCGGCTGCGGAGGAAGCCCGTACACGGACCGACTCGGATTTCTCCCCGAAGTCCACGCCGGAAACCGTGGTCCAGCTGCCGGGCTTGGCGGTCACCCAGGTCTTCCAGTCCTTCACGGAAACCTGGATCCCGGCCTGCCGGGCCATGGTCGCGGCCTCGACCTCCCGGTATGGATCAAAGGGCTTCAGCTGGCTGATTCCGCGCATCGTGCCGATCACGCCCTTCATGGTCCCGTCCTCGTTCACGGTGATCCGGTCCGCCTGTGGGCTGCGGTAGTTGCCGCTGATTTTCATGGCCTTTTCCACCGGCCGGTTATGGTAGAACAGGTAGTATTCCCCGTTCAGGCAGGCGATGGAATGGTGGTTGTTGCCGTACATGCCGAAGAACTTGCCCTCGTTCGGGAACAGTTCCCCCACATAGGTATACGGTCCCATCGGGTCGTCGGACATCATGTACTGGATCGCGCCGCTGCTCAGGCGCAGGGCGTTTCCGTCCGTCTGCCAGTTGGAGCAGTAGGAGTAGATATATTTTCCGTTGACCTTGTTGATGCCGGAATCCTCAAACAGGTACGGGACGTCCAGCGCCACCGGATCGCAGTCCAGGCTCATCATGTCCGCCCCGAGACGCACGATCCGCCCGGTGCCGGGCCGTGCCTGCTTTCCGCTCGGCACGCCGCCGCCGAAGGCCAGGTAGCCGGTGCCGTCGTCGTCCACCATCACCGCCGGGTCAAACAGCCATGTCACATTGGCGCAGTTCGGCGTGTTCCGGGTAATCAGCAGCTTGCCGAGCGCATCCCGCCAGGGGCCGGTCGGGCTGTCCGCGGTCAGGACACCGATGCCGTTGCCGCCGTTGCAGAAATACAGGAAGAACTTCTCCTGCCCGTCAATCGTCTTGTGGGCGGCGCACGGCGCCCAGGAATTGTTCGCGCCGCGGGCGATCCCGCCGGCGCCGGCCACGCGGATACGCCCATGGTCGGTCCAGTTCACCATATCATCGGAGGAGATGCAGTTGATGCACCGGATCTGGCTGTAGGAATTCTCCTTCACGTTTCCGGCAGTATCCCGCTCGATGATATCGTCCGTCATGAAGACGTACAGCCGGCCGTCATATTCCATTACGCCGGGATCCGCCCCGAACCGCTGGGTATAGAGGGGGTTGTTCTCCCCTTTTTTCTTGTACGATGCCTTCAGCTTGATATCCATGCCTGCCATAATGTCCCGGACTCCTTCCATAAAGGCCGAACCCGGTGTCAGGATCACCAGCGCCGACACGACCACCGCGATGCGGATGATCCAGAGTCTCCCGCGTCTGATCATGATGCATTCCTCCCGGTATCGGATGTTTTTGAACCGGCGCCATTATAGCATAACCGGAAAGGCTTTGCCACCGGACAGAACGCAAAACAGCCCCGGCATGATGCCGGGGCTGTTTTCCGCTGATCGCTCAGATGACGCCGCCTTCCACCACGAGGCTGTCCGCGTCCGCGTTCTCGCCGTAGGTTTCCCGCAGGGTCGCTTCATAGTCCGCATGGAAGAAGTTTTCCTCTCCCAGCGCCTTGATCTCTTCATTGATCCAGTTCAGCAGGGTTTCATTGCCCTTCGAAACGGCGGGGTTGATCGTGTCCAGGTCGCCCAGGGACTCAACGCCCACGGTGAATCCGGGATTCTCAATCGCCCAGGCCAGCACTTCGGTATTGTCCGTGGACAGAGCGGCTCCGCGGCCGTCCAGCAGGGCCAGGTACGCTTCGGTGTAGCTGTCATACCGGTCGAGGATCACTTCGGGGTAGTTGTTGGTGAAATAGGTCTCCGCGGTCGTGCCCTTGGAAACGATCAGGTGCTGTCCGTTCAGCTGTTCCGCTTCGGTGATCAGGGCGCTGTCCGGGCTGACGATGCCCAGGGCAACCTTCATGTAGGGCAGGGCAAAATCGACCTGTTCCGCGCGTTCCGCGGTGTAGGTGAAGTTGGCAAGTACCAGGTCCACCTTGAAGGACTGCAGATACTCAATGCGGTTCGGGGCATCCAGGGACACGATATCGAGTTCCACGCCCAGGTCGGCGGCCAGCCGGCGGGCCAGGTAGACGTCATATCCCTGGTATTCGCCGTTCTCGTCCACATAGCCGAAGGGTTTCTTATCGGAGAAGAGGCCGATGGTAATTTTTCCGCTCTGCTTGATTTCATCCAGGGTGCGGAAACCTTCCGCAGAAGCGGCAGTAGCAGCCAGCAGCAGGACCAGGGCCAGGGTCAGGGCAAATACTTTGTTCAGCAGTTTCATATCGGTTTACCTTCCTTTCGTTTTCCGTTTGTTGATTCTTTATTTCTCCACTTTGGTTTTTACCTTTTCATTCTCAGGCGGCGGAACATCGGTCCCTCGCCGTTCTGGTGTGTGTCATCCGCGTCATCCTTTCCGTTGGTTTCCTTGCCTCCGGCACAGAAAAAGAGCCGGAACGGTCATGTCCGGCTCCCGGAAAAGCGTCTGCTTCTGCACGCGTCAGCCGCGCTCCGGATGAGACGGACTCATGGAACAGCACATCATACAGGAACACATACACATCTTCATTTCGGTTCCGTCTCCTTTCCGTTTTTTCGCCTATCACTCCGATAGGTTAAGTGGATTGTAATGCCGGCAGACTGCCTTGTCAATCCTCCGGATTGTTTTTTGGCTGTACTTCGGACTTTTTGAACGAATAGGTAAAGCTCTTCAGGAACTGCTGCGCGCGCTCCGTCTCCGGCGCATGGAAGAACTTTTCGGGAGGTCCCTGTTCTACGACGACCCCGTCCTCCAGAAACAGCACTTCGTCCGCCACGGCCTCGGCGAACCGCATCTCATGCGTCACAATCGCCATGGTCATGCCGCCCCGGGCCAGGTCAATCACCACATTCAGCACCTCGCTGACCATTTCCGGGTCCAGCGCGGCGGTAATCTCATCCAGCAGCAGGATTTCCGGATGCATCATCATGGCGCGCACCAGCGCCACGCGCTGCTTCTGCCCGCCGGACAGGGTACGCGGATAGACGTCCGCCTTCTCCCGGAGGCCGACGCGCGCGAGCATTTCCATCGCTTCCTTTTCCGCCTCTTCCCGCGGCCTTCCCAACGCCCGGACCGGGCCCAGCAGCAGGTTGTCCATCACCTTCATATGGGGGAACAGGTCATAGCTCTGGAACACCATGCCGATCTTCTGGCGGACCAGGTGCAGGTCCTTTGTCCGGCCGGAGATTTTCTCTCCCCGCAGGAAGATTTCCCCGCGGTCAATGGTCTCCAGTCCGTTGATACACCGCAGCAGCGTGCTCTTTCCGCAGCCGCTCGGGCCGACGATCACCACAACCTCGCCTTCCCGGATGTCCAGGGAGACCCCGTGCAGCACGCCGGTTTCGTCAAATGATTTATGGACGTCCTTCACCCGCAGAATCGGTTCACTCATCCGGTCTCACCTTCCCTTTCACGCCCATTTCTTTTCCAGCCGTTTGGCCAGCATGGAGATGGGCCAGCACACCAGGAAATACAGCAGGAAAATCACAAAATAGATCCAGAACGCCGCATCCGGCGACCGGTAAAACTGTCCGATAATCTGCTGCCCCACCTTCAGGACCTCAATTACGTTGATCATCTTCACCAGCGCGGTCGTCTTGATGATGCGGGTCGACAGGTTGATCGCCTGCGGAAGCAGGCGGCGAAGCATCTGCGGAATCAGCACATGCCGGTAGATCTGCCACTGGGTCAGGCCGATCGCGGCGGCGGATTCCGTCTGGTGCAGCGGGATGGAGGTCAGTGCGCCGCGGATCAGGTCGCCCATCTCCGCCGCTCCCCAGAAGGTGAATACCAGGATTCCGCTGGTTTCCCCGTCCAGGTCCCAGCCGAACATCCGGGCAAACCCGAAATACACGATATACAGCAGCACCAGCTGCGGCATGAACCGGACAATCTCCAGCCATACGCGGCAGAAGACCTGCGCGATCTTCCGGCGGGAAAGCATCAGCAGGCCGAACAGCAGGCCCAGCACGCAGGAAAGGCCGATGCTGATCAGCGCAATCCGCAGCGTGACCCACAGCCCGCCGAGGAGGCGCTGGAAGTTGATTCCCTTAAACAGGATGGCGATCCCCGAATCCTGCATAGCGCAGCCTCCTTTCAGCCAGTGTCGCGATCAGGGAAACCGGGAGCAGGAGCACCAGGTAGGCGGCCACCAGCATGAACAGCACCTCAATCGTGCGTCCGCCGCTGGTCCGCAGGGTATCCGCCACATTCATCAGGTCCATCATGGCAAGTACCGAGAACATGCTGGTTTCCTTGATCAGGAAAATGATATTGGCAAACAGCGCGGGCACGGCGGTGGCCAGTGCCTGCGGGAGAATCACAAATCGGATATTCTGGGCCGCTGTCAGGCCGATACACTGTCCGGCTTCCGTCTGGGAGCGGTCCACCGCCTCCAGGCCGCTGCGGAATGCTTCCGCCATATAGGCGCCGCCCAGGAACGTCAGGCCGATCACCGCGCAGGCCTGTGCGCTGAACCGGATGCCGACCCGCGGAAGTCCCTGGTACAGGAAGAACAGCTGCACCAGCAGCGGCGTGTTCCGGGCGACTTCGATATACGCGCCCACAATCCGCCGCAGGACCGGAACGCGGAAATACTGCGCCAGGCAGCACAGCAGCCCCAGCACCATCGAGCAGGCCACCCCGTAAAGGCCGAACCGCAGGGTGACCCAGGCGCCGCCGATGTAGTCCGGCACATGCACGCCGATAAACGACCAGTCCACGCGATCCTTCCTTTCCGGCAAAATGCCCTTTATGGTTATCCATCATAATCGTACAGATAGAAAAAGCAAATAGCCGGAATGCACTTTTTCTGTTTCCGGCCGTGAAAACAGGGGAGCGGAAACTCCGCTCCCCTGGGTTTCATGGTTTTCCGTGAATCCGTGCGGTTTATGCCTGGGCCGGATCCTCGTAACGGACGCCGGCATCGAACAGCTCTTCCACTTCCCTGGAGGGCTTCTTCGTCACCAGGGAAACCACAACCGCCACAATCAGGCCGGCCGCGAAACCGGGGATGATCTCGTACAGTCCGGTATCGGAAAGGAAAGCCAGCCAGGCGATATCCACCGCCGCGCCGGCAACGATACCCGTTAGTGCGCCGAGGAAGTTCATGCGCTTCCAGAACAGGCTCAGCAGGATGACCGGGCCAAACGCAGCGCCGAACACGCCCCATGCGTTGGCAACCAGGTCCATAATGGACTTTGCGCCGGGATCGGATGCGATCACCAGGGCAATGACCGCAATGATGATGACCACCATCCGGCCGGTCCAGAGCATTTCGCGGTTGCTGGCCTTGTTGTTCCGGACAATAGGCTTGTACACGTCGCTGGAGAATGCGGAAGCGGCGGAGAGCAGCTGGCTGTCTGCCGTGGACATGGCAGCCGCCAGGATCGCAGACAGGAGGACACCGGAGATCACCGCCGGGAACATCTGCCGCACCATGTTGATAAACACTGCTTCATCCTTGACCATCTGCGCGTCATATGCCATCATCTGGCGTCCGAAGATACCGACCAGGGCGGCAAAGATCAGGATCAGGGTGGTCCAGGAGATGCCGATCGTCGCGGACTTTTTGATATCCTTCTGGGATCTCAGGGACAGGAACCGGATGATGATATGGGGCATTCCGAAGTATCCGAGGCCCCAGCCCAGGCCGGAGGCAATATCCTGCCAGCTGGTGATGGGATTGTAGAATGCCGGCGTTTCCGCGGCAATCGCCTCGGGAGTGATATTCATCAGGTTGAGTGCAAAGAGCGGGGCCAGCAGCAGGGCGCCCAGCATCAGCAGGCCCTGGAAGAAGTCCGTCCAGCATACGGCGGAGAAGCCGCCCAGGAAAGTATAGGCAATAATGATCGCCGCTGCCAGGTACATCGCGATGTTGGTGTCGATTCCGATCACCTGGTTGAACAGCCTGCCGGCCGCCTTGATGGAAGATGCGGCATAGATGGTATAGGCAATCAGGAAGATCACCGCGCAGACCACCTGCAGCGCGTAGGACTTGGACTTGAACCGGCGGGTCAGGTACTGGGGAATCGTAATCGCGTCATCCGATACGATGGAGAATGCCCGCAGGCGTTTCGCCTCAAACAGCCAGCTCAGCGCATAGCCGATTGCCAGGCCGACGGCAATCCAAACCTGGCCGAGGCCGGCTGCGTAAATCGATGTCGGCAGGCCCATCAGCACCCAGGCGCTCATATCCGATGCGCCCGCGGAAAGCGCGCTGACCCAGGGGCCCATTTTCCGGCCGCCCAGGAAGTATTCCTTCTCGCCGGCGCCCTTGCTGCGCAGGAAGAAGAACAGTCCGACGCCGATCATAAATACCAGGTAAACGATAAATACGATCGCTTCTGTCCAGTTGTTCACTTTCATGGTATTTCTCCTCCACTCCGGCCTCTGCCGGAAATAATGCATACAGTATACTATAATTTTTAACAGAGAAAACCCGTTCCGGAAAAAGAAAACAACGTCTGTACAACCTTCCGTGCCTTATATATCCTCAGATTCACGGGGCCGGGCGTCTTTGACACCGGAAACCGGCAATAGTATAATTTTTGCATATTCATCCGCAGGGGGGCTTCAGCATGTTCACCAGTCAGGAAGTATTCCCGGGCATTTTCCATATCACCGACGCAATGGGCGTCAGCTTTACGCTGCTCACCGGATCGGAGCGGGCGCTCCTCATCGATACCGGCTACGGGCTGGAGGACGTTGCCGCGTATGTACGCACGCTCACTTCCCTGCCCGTGGATGTCCTCCTGACCCACGGCCATCATGACCATGCCCTCGGCACGCGCTGGTTCCCGTCCGTACAGATGAGTACGGAGGACCTGCCGGTGTTCCGCCTCCGGACCGCGGCTGCCCAGCGCGCGCGGGTGCTGGAACAGGCTGCCGCCAAAGGTCTCTGCGCACCGGATGATTTCCTGACCGCTCCCATCCCGGATCCGGATCCGGTCATCTGGGACCGCACGCTGGCCGGTTTTCCCTGCCGTGTGTTCAATCCCGGCGGCTTGGAGGTACTGGCCGTCCAGGTACCCGGGCATACGCCGGGAAGCATCATGCTGTTCGTTCCGGAATACGGCCTGCTGCTGACCGGGGATGACTGGAATCCCTGCACCTGGATGTGGTTCCCGGAATCGCTGAGTGTGGTTACCTGGCGGAAAAACATGCGGGCCGTTCTTCCGGCGATTGAAAAAGAAACGGGAGCAGGCATCTCCCATGTGCTCTGCTCCCATCAGCCGGCCCCGCGCAAAGGCGCGGAGCTGCGGGAATATATGGACTATATGTCGGATGAGCGGCTGGATTCCGCGCCGTCCGTGGATATGAACAGCCCGGTCCGCACCCGCCAGGTCACCTGTCCCGCCCGGGACTGGGTACTGGTATTCGACGCCGCGAAATAACCGCCGGCCGGATCAGACGGCATCCGCCTCGAGGGCAAACCGGAGCCGGACCGGATTATGGTCCGAGCTGACAAAGCCCTGGTCCAGTGTCTCAATTCCGTCCACCTGGACGTTGCCTGATACAATAAACCCGTCAATCATGTAAAACTGGAAACCGTCAGGTTTTTCCCCCGCATACGCGCGGTCCAGCGACCGGCAGGTCGGCACCGCCGGATCCATCAGCAGAGAGAAGCCGCCCATGAACGTATCCGCGTCAATGATGCCGGGCTTCCACATGCCGCCGTAAACGGGATACGGGCTGTCCACATTGCTGAACACCTGGTTGAAATCACCGCCGGCAATCACGTAATTGCCCTTTCCGTATTCGTCCCGCAGCAGCTCCAGCAGCTGGCGTGTCTGCGCCTCCTTGCCCTCGCCGCTGTCATAGGCTTCCAGGTGCAGGTTCACCATCACCAGCTCATGTTCCGTTCCCTCCACCGGAATGCGGCTCACCAGCAGGCACCGTTTCAGGTTGGCAATCCGAAGCGGCCAGGAGAACGGGCACGGCAGCGAAATCCGCTCCGCTTCCCGGATTTCCGCGCGGCTGAGCGTCACCAGGCCGCTCTCCACATGACCGATCGGCGGCAGCGGGAACGGTACAAACAACGAGTTGAAGTTATACGCAAACGCTTCCGATGCGCCGGGGATCACATCCTGAAATGCCTCCCGCTCATCCGTGCGGTAGCTGCGGTCCGATCCGATGTCCACTTCCTGCAGCGCGATGATATCGGCATCCAGGCCTCCCAGCGTTTCCCGGATTCCGGCCAGGTTCTGCTGTACCCGTTCCCGGTCCGCTGTATATACGCCTGTACCGCCATCCATGAAGAAGTCCGCGTTGTCGCCCAGCGCGCCGTATCCGATATTCCAGATGACCATCGTCATGGGTTCTTCCGTCTTCAGGACGGCTTCCGCCGGGTGGTCCGCAATAATGGTTTCCCTTGCCGCGGGGCGGTATTCCGCAATGGTCAGCACCCCCAGTGCCAGGGCAATCACAATGACCAGCGCCAGGATAATCCGGCCGATGATTTTCAGGACTTTTTTCATATTCCGGTCCTCCTTTGGGCAGGTTCTTCAGTTTTTTCTTTGGGCTGGTACTCTGATTATACCACATCCGCGGCACTTTGTCCCGTTCCCGGGTTTTCCGGCAGGCACTTTCGCGGTACGTGTCGAATTATCTGGTTAGATCCATCGGGGAGGTGATCATATGGACCGTCCGGACGCCCTCGCGGCGTATATCCGGGAGCTGCGCAAGGAGCGGGACGCGTGGCTGTACCAGCATGCCCTGAACAAGGTCCGCGTCATCACCCGCAGCATGAAGCCCGATGAAAAGGAAGCCTACCTGCGCAGCAGCGCGTTCGGCAACACACTGGCCGCGATCCGCCGCAGGGACAGCGTGGACCAGGCCCTTTCCCGGGGAGAACTGCCCCTTTCCTGGCAGCGGGCGGAGTTTGACCGCCTCGCGCCGCTGATCCGCCAGGAGCTTGCCCGCGGGAATGACATCCGTCTGGGTTTCCTGCGTGCCGTATCCCAGAGCCGCGTGTCGCCGGAAAAGGCGCACCGTGCCCGGGACCTGATCATGAACAATGCCCCGGAGGAGTTCTTTGCCTCCCGGGCGGATAAGCTGGCCAAAACCGCCGACCAGAAAACAGCCCGTTACCTGCAGACCGGGAACCTCGCCCGGATGTACGCCGTACAGCTTTCCCGGGCGGAGCATATCATTCCCCGCCTCATGGACACGGTATTTGCCCGGGGGCTGACCCTCCCGGTGATCAACCAGGCCTTCCATCCGGCCAGCCTCACCCGCTTCCTGCAGGATGAGCTGTACCGGGAGTATCCGGAACTCTCCGCTTGCAAATCCGTCCCGTTCTCCCCCACCGGGGAAACCACCGGCAACCGGGTGCAGGCATGTGTGGAAGACGCAAAAAACGACCTGGTCAAAGCCCTGAAAAAACGGTTCACCGCCCCGCGGATGATCCGGCTGATGCGGACGAACCCGTCCCTGACCCGCCTGCAGCAGCAGGCGGATGAGGCTTTCGCAAAGGAGCGGAAGCTCCGCACCGCGCTGCTGCACGCGATCCCGGACCACTACAAGGACCTGTATCCCATGGCCCGGAGCATGCACCGGCGGTTTATCCTGCACCTGGGCCCCACCAACTCCGGTAAGACCTACGAAGGCGTGGAGCGCCTGCGCTGGGCCCGGCGCGGAATTTACCTCGGGCCGCTGCGCCTGCTGGCCGCCGAACAGTTTGAAACGCTGAATATGCAGGATGTCCCCTGCTCCCTGGTCACCGGGGAGGAGCAGATCCGCGTGCCGGACAGCCGGGTCCAGTCCTCCACGGTGGAGATGGCGGACCTCGAAACGCATTATGATATTGCCGTCATCGACGAATGCCAGATGATCTCGGACCGTGACCGCGGCGGCGCGTGGACCGCGGCGGTCCTGGGCCTGTGCGCGGATGAAATCCACGCCTGCGCCTCGCCGGATGCTGAAGCGCTGCTGACCCGGATGATCCTCGAGTGCGGGGATGAGCTGTCCATCGTCCGCCATGAGCGGATGACCCCGCTGGAGGTGGAAAAGGAGGGCTTCCGTTTCCCGGAATCCGTTCGCCCGGGGGATGCCCTGATCGTCTTTTCCAAAGCCCGGGTGCACGCGGTTGCCGCGGAGCTGCGCGGCCGCGGTTTCCGGGTCTCCCTGATCTACGGCGCGCTGCCGCCGGATGTCCGCCGCAACCAGGCGGAACGCTTCCACCAGGGCGAAACGGATGTCGTTGTCTCCACTGACGCGATTGCCATGGGCATGAACCTGCCGATCCAGCGGGTCGTCTTCCTGGAATCGGAGAAATATGACGGGGATACCACCCGCACCCTCACCGACGCGGAGATCAAGCAGATCGCCGGTCGCGCGGGGCGCTACGGGATTTATGATATCGGCTATGTCAACGCGTTCGGCTTCCGGAGCATGATCGCGCAGGGACTGGCCCGTCCGCTGATGCCCCTGACCGAAGCGGTCATCCGCTTTCCGGAATCCCTGCTGGGGCTCCCGCTGACGCTGACGGAAACCATCAACCAGTGGCTGAACATGCAGGACAAGGAATGCTTCTCCAAGGCCTCCGCCACGCGGATGGCCCTGCTGGCCTCCATGATGGAGACCCGCCATACGGACAAGCAGCTGCTCTACCGTTTCCTGTGCATCCCGTTCGATGAAACGGATCCGGACCTGCTGCAGCGCTGGAAGCTGATGTACCAGGCGGAAACCCGCCGCGAGCATATCGATGTCCTGCCGGAGATGCCGCCGATCCGCGAACCGGAAAGCTGTACCGTCCAGATGCTGGATATGCTGGAGGCGGATTACCGCCGCTGTGACCTGTATTACAACTACGTCCGGCTGTTCCTGGACCAGCCGGACCGGCTGCTCGATGAAATCCAGCGCCGGAAGGACCTGATTTCCGGGGGAATCGTCCACATCCTGTCCACACAGCGGCTGCAGCAAAAAACATGCCGCGCCTGCAAGCGTCAGCTGCCGTGGAACTGGCCATACCGGCTCTGCGACAGCTGCTACAGGAAGCAGCATGCTTTTCGTGGAAAAAGGCGGTATCACGGTTGGGAGGATGACCGCCCGTTATGGGACAATGAATAATGGTTTATGCGGCCTTGACCTTCACCTTGTGGTGAACAGGGGCGATATTCCGGATCTGCTCGTTATCGGCATCGATCGCGTGCTCCGTCTTGACCCAGTGCAGCTGGTCCCGCCAGCGAAGCAGGCCGACCACCTGGTTGAACACGCCGACAATGGAGCTGGCGGCAAACCCGCCGACCATCACCGGGAGCGTCCGGAGGCTGAACCGGATATTGTTGTCCTTCCGGTCCGCATAGTAGAACAGGAACATATAGCTGTACACAAACAGCCCCAGTCCGAAGAGCGTCGTATCCAGTGAAAAAGTGAACATCGGTTCTTCCGGGGACATCAGCGCCAGCGCGATGCTGACCACCAGCTGGAGCGCTGCGGCGATGTACGTGGTAATGCTGTACATGTATGTCAGCAGGCTCAGGAATTCCCCGACGCTGATCTTTCCCGTCAGCACCGATCCGAACAGCCGGCCCGTATTGCTCAGGGCCACAAACCAGTGTCCCTGGCCCCAGCGGATCTTCTGCCGGATGGATGCCCGCATGGAGGTGGGCTTTTCGTCATACACGCGCGTATTGTGGTTCCAGAGGATCCGCCGGCCTTCCAGCGTCGCTTCCACCTGGATCTCGAAGTCTTCCGTCAGGGAGCGCGTGGTCCAGCCGCCGCGTTCATACAGGTAGGCAGTCGACATGGCGAAGCCCGTTCCGCCGATTGCGCAGTTCAGCCCCAGCCGGTGCTTGGCCAGGTCGAAGAAGCGGTTGGTCAGCGTGTAGCCGGTATAGTAGAACCAGGCCACAATGCCCTTCTTGTTCTTCGCGCCCAGGTAGCACTGGATGAAATCCGGCTTGTCCTTGTCCAGGTACTGGCTGTTCACCTCGCGGAACATGTTGGTATCAATCAGGTTGTCCGCGTCAAAGATCATCATCAGGTCATACCGGCTGCGGTAATCCCCGATCGCTTCCAGCGCCTTGCGCAGGGCAATCGGTTTTCCGGTCGGTGCGTCCGGGCTTTCCTTGCAGGTTTCGATCACGTTCGCGCCCAGCTCCCGCACGACATCCGCGGTCCGGTCCGTGCAGTTGTCGGCAATCACGTAAAAGTCGTACAGTTCCTTCGGATAATCCATCTCCTGCAGGTTCTGCACAATATCCCGGATAACCTTTTCCTCGTTATGGGCCGGCACAAGCACCAGGAACCGGGATTCCGGATCGTGGTCCTCATAATCCTTTGTTTTCTTTCCGAATCCGAAAAATCCCAGAATCAGCTGGTAGATCATCATCCCGGCCAGGTACAGGCCCGTGAATCCGCCAATGATCTGCAGGATCGTTTTCAATACAGACACCGTGGTTCCTCCTCAACTCACAGAGCACCCGCTCCGTCCCCTCCAATAAAACGCAACGGACGTATTAAACACCATATGCCTTTTTTTGTCAAGGTTGGCACCCTTCCGGCAATTGTCTTTTCCTTATTTGTACGGTATACTTGCATATGTGCGTTTGGCACCTGCCAGAAGAAAGGACATCTGTATGAGACTGATTCGGGAAATCCGCCATATTCCTGCCCGCACGGGGCACCAGAAGCTGATCATCCTCCGCCCTGCCGGGCAGAAAGGGCCGGTTCCGGGCATCCTCTGGATCCACGGCGGCGGATACATGACCGGCATGGCCGCCATGGTCTACGGCTCCTGCGGCCGGATGCTCGCGCGGAAGTACGGTGCCGTGGTGGTTTCCCCCGGATACCGCCTGGCCTGGAAAAAGCCTTACCCCGCCGCGCTGGAGGACTGCTATACCGCCCTGGAGTACATGGCGGACCACGCCGAAGAGCTCGGCATCCGGCGGGATCAGCTGATCGTCGGCGGGGAAAGTGCCGGCGGCGGGCTCGCCGCCGCTGTCTGCCTGTACGCACGGGACCAGGGCCGGATTCCGGTTGCGTTCCAGATCCCCCTGTATCCGATGCTGGATTGCTTTGATACCCCGTCCTCCCGGGACAATCACGGCCACAACTGGAACACGCGCCGCAATCACTGGGGCTGGAAGCATTACCTGGGCAGCCTGTACGGTTCCCCCTCCGTTCCGAAATACGCTTCGCCCTCCCGCGAAACGGATTATACCGGGCTTCCCCCGGCCTACACCTATGTGCTGGACGGGGAACCGTTCCTGGATGAAACCCGGACCTATATCCGCAATCTGCAGGAAGCCGGCGTGGATGCGGCCGTCGATGTGTATCCCGGCAATTTCCATGGGTTCGACGTTTTCTTCTGGACCCGGAACGCGAAAACAGCCAAGCGGAAGCTGTGCGAACAGTACGCAGCGCGTTTTGCCTCCCCTTCCCGTTCGCCGGAAGGCGCCCCGCCGCGTTGACAACCTGCGGCGCTTTTCATAAAATAAAGTGTTGATGTTTTTCAGATATATCCGGTGAAATGTTAGGAGACGTTTGAATGCGGAAAACCCTGCTTTCCCTGCTGTTCGCAATCCTGCTGGTCTCGCTTCTGCTGCCCGCCGCAGTCCTGGGGGAGGAAATGCGCGGGTACATCAAAGGGCAGGGATACCAGTATGTGAATCTCGGTGAGTATCCGTACGAGGCGGACGGTGCCGTCCGTCCGGTGCTCTGGCGGATCCTGAGCATCGATGACGGGATAGCCCTGCTTCATATGGAAAATGTCATCGATGTAAAGCAGGTCATTTTCGAAACCGACCCGAAAGTCATTGAAAAACATACTTTCCGCAGGATCAGCAGCTACGCCGAAAGCGACCTGTTCCCCTGGATCAATTCCGAAATGCTGGATAACCTGATGGGAGACAATCCCCTGCGCGGAGCGCTGGTTTCCGATCCGGAGCTCGGCACACTGCGCCCCCTGACGAAGGAAGAAGCCCTCACCCCGGCCTACGGTTTCTCCAATAACCCCTGGGGAGAGGAGATCAACGCCCATCCGGACCGCCAGGGCGTCAGCACACCGTATGCCCGTTCAAAAGGCCTGTATGTGGAGAGGGCCAACGGGAAAAGCCCCTGGTGGTGTATCGCCATCAAAAACCCGACCGACTACAAGTTCGGTCTCGTCGGCCATAACGGGCATATCAGCTGGGGCGCCTATACCAATACCAAGGTGGCCGGCCTGCGGCTGGCGGTCCGGCTGGACCTGGCCCGCGTCCGGATTACCGGCGGGGACGGTTCCAGGAACAATCCTTTCATGCTGGCCAGCACGGAAGAAAAACCGGCGGCTCCTGTCCCGGAAGATGCAGCCGGTAAGCCTGCCGCATCGCCTGAACCGGCGGATTCTCCGGAACCCGGACCGGAAACCGGTACCGAAGCGGATGAACCGGCTGTGGATGAGCCCGGTGCAGATGAGCCGGCTGTCGAATCCCCGGAACCCGGTTCCGGAAACACAGCGCTCCTGTCCTTTATCGGGGACTGCTCCATCGGGGACGGATTCAACTCCATCAAATCCCCGAATTCCTATCATTCCGTGGTGGACCGGGAAGGATATGCCTGGCCGTTCTCCCTGGTGAAGGAATACCTGGCCTCCGATGACCTGACGGTTGCCAACCTGGAAGCCGTCCTGACGGAACGGAACCAGCGCAAAGATATCATGTTCCCCCTGCGGGCTGCGCCGGATCATGTGAACATCCTGCTGGAAGGCAGCATCGAGGTCGTCAATACGGTCAACAACCACTGTATGGACTACCTGCGTCAGGGATACCTTGACAGCCTGGCCGTCCTCGATGAAGCCGGGATCGCGCGTTTCGGGTCTGTCTCCTACGGCATGGCCAACGGTTTTGATGACCTGCTCGTCCGGGATGTCAACGGCATCCGCTTCGGCTTTGTCGGGATGACGTATCCGCAGAGCGGCGACACGAAGAACCTGATCAAGCGCGTGCAGAAGCTGAAGGAAGAGGATGGCTGCGATATTGTCATCGTCAGCCTGCACTGGGGCCGTGAAACCTACCTCACGCAGTCTGCCGGACAGGTCACCATGGCCAAACAGCTGATCGACGGCGGGGCGGATGTGATCTATGGCCATCATCCCCATGTGCTGCAGCCCATGATGTTCTACCAGGGGAAGCCGATTATGTTCTCCACCGGGAATTTCACCTTCGGCACCATGTCGAAAGTGGATCCGCACACCGGGATTTTCCGTTTCACTTACCGGAAGGCGGAAAACCGCGTCATCCTGTCCGGAATCGAGGTGGTTCCCTGCCAGACATCCGGCAGCGGTGATTACCGCCCCTTTGTGCAGACCGATGAGGCGGAGATCCGGAAAACATTCCGGATCCTGACCGCGAAGAACGTCCCGGCCAAATGTGAGAACCCGCCGGAATATTTTCTCGAAACCGGACGTATTATGTTTGATGAGAACGGTATGATCATACCGGAAATGTAAGGAGCCGCCATGAAGAACGTACTGAAAACCCTTGTGATCCTCCTGCTGCTGTTTTGTTTCCTGTTCCTGATTCCCTCCGCCACCCATGTGGGCTGGGCGGAAATCATTGATATCCCGATCGACGCGGAGACAAAACTGTCCAAAGTACCGGATGCGATTCCGCTCCCGCAGGAGAGCGGCCGGATTTCAGATACGGAATATTCCGATCCTTCCATCTCCGTTTCCTTTGAAACCGGCCGGATGTACGACACCAACTATATGATTGCCCGGGTGAAGATCGCAAACGCTTCCCAGATCCGGTCCATGATGTCCGGAAGCTACGGGAATTCATCGGAAGTCCGGTGCGACCGGCTGGCCAAGCGCGCAAACGCGGTCCTGGCAGTCAACGGCGACTATTTCACCAAGCGCCGCAACACCGGTATCACCATCCGCCAGGGACGCGCCTGGTACCTGCCGAAAAACGACCGGAACCTGTCCTACAACGGAAGTATCCAGTTCGATATCCTGCTGATTGACAAAGCCGGCGACCTGCACATCCTCAAGTCTGCCGTCATGGCGGACCTGGAACCGTACCAGCCGCTGGCGGACAACATCGTCAATTCCTTCACCTTCGGTCCCGCCCTGGTGATCGACGGAGTCAAACAGAGTGATTTCCCGAACACCAATAACGGCCCGACCAAAAATACCCAGCGGATGGCCATCTGCCAGACCGGCCCGCTGGAATACATGTGCATCTGCTGCGAAGGACCGGACGATCCCGGCTCCACCGGCATGACGCTGGAGCAGTTCGCGGACCTGGTCGCCTCCCGGGAGGGTGTCCTGCAGGCTTATAACCTCGACGGCGGTGCTTCTTCCAGCATGCTGTTCCTCGGCGAAAAGGTCAACTGCCCGAACCGCAGCGCGCGGCGGGAAATCGTGGATATCCTGTACTTTGCCTCGGCCTATATCCCGGATGCGCCGGCTGAAACCGCGGAACCCGCTGCCGAGTAATCCGTCCGGCCGATTTGGAAAGGAGATGCTTTTCCCTTGGAACAGACGCCCCTCTGGACACTCCCGGTCGGGGATACGGAACTCACAGTGATGCCCTACGCGGTCTGCGTTGTCGCCGCAATTACCTGCGGCCTCCTGCTCCTGGCACTGACCTCCCGCGGAAAGCTGAAAAGCGGAACCGTCAGTACCCTGGCTGTCCTGATGCTGCCCCTCGGGCTGGTATTTGCCAAACTGTTCCATGTCGCGGGAGACTGGTACTGGTATGAAGCCGCCGGGCTGGACAGCATCCTCCGCCTGTGGGAAGGCGGCTACGGCCTGTGGGGCGCTGTCCTGGGCTGCTCGATCGCGGTTCTCCTGACTTCCCGGATTGCGAAGGAACCGTGCTCCGTCCTGTTTGACGCCTGCGCCGCCCCGGCCGCGCTGGTCATTGCGGTATGCCGCTTTGCCGAGTATCCTTTCACCGGCCAGGGAATCGGCATGGGCCTGGATACCGATTCCGTCTTCTGCCGTTTCCCCTTTGCCGTCGTCAATGAATGGGAGGAATGGTACTGGGCAATCTTCATGCTGGAAGGCCTGATCGCGCTCATCATCCTGGCGGTCCTGCTCCTCTCCCGGCGTTCCGGCGGCGGAAAAGCCCGGATGTTCCTGATTCTGTACTCCGCCGCGCAGATCATCTGTGAAAGCCTGCGGCGGGACCAGTACCTCGTCTGGTCCTTTGTCCGTGTTTCCCAGCTGACAGCCGCGCTGGTGCTTGCCGGCCTGATCGCCGCGGCGCTGATCCGCCGGCATGGCCCGGACCGGAAGGACTGGATCCACCTGGTTTTCTTCGTCCTCGGCATCGGAATCGTCATCGGGATGGAATTCGCAAAGGACAAACTGCCGGCGCTTCCAATCTGGAGCTGCTACGCCATCATGGCTGCCGCCAGCGCCATGATGGGCATCGTCACCTGGCGGCTGGTTTTCCGGAAGCCGGAAACCAGCGGTAAATCGTGAAGAAATTGTTACGGATATATTGCGTTTTGTTGACACAATGCCCCGGTTATCGTATAATGGGCAGGTATTCATGCGGATTTCGCCCGCGGGCGGTGTCCCATGATAGAAAAGGAGGTCAATCGATATGAAGAAATTGACTGCACTGTTTCTGCTGGTTGTGATGGTTTTCACCGCCTGTGTGCCGCTGGCCGCCGCGGAAACCACCATTGAGCCGGATATGAAGCTGAATGTTTCCAAGCCGTCCTTTACCGCCGTCAATCCCGTCATCGACGGTGTGGATCCGGTGACCGGCCTGTCTACGAACGGGGAAGCCTATACGCCGATCCTCCAGGTGCTGGACGGGTCTGAAATCGCCTATCCGCACTGGGGTGTGGAATCCGCAAGCGCGATCTTCCAGGTCCCGAACCAGGGCACCGGCAACAACAAGCTGCTGGCGCTCTATACCACCGAATTCCCTGAGAAAGCCGGCGGCAGCCGTTCCGCCCGGATGGCCTTCCTGCCCATTGCGAACATGTTCGGCGCCATTTTTGTGGCAGCCGGCACACCCCCGATTGATCCGGGTGAGAAGTTCCAGGTCAATGTGGAATACTGGCGCCGGCAGTGGGGCATGACCACTACGTCCGGCCGGTGGTATGACATGAACGGCAACAACGCGCTGAAGGAACGTTCCAAGGCCATTCCGGCTCCGCATAACCTGCTGGTGTTTATCAGAAAGATCCATGAAAAGGCGCTTGCAGACAACCTTCAGTTCGAACAGCGTCCCTTCCTGTTCACGGATGAACCGCTGACCCGCGGGGAAAGCGCAACTGTCATCAACGCGCGGTTCTATGAGAACAACGACCACAAAACTTCCAACAAGGCTTCCAACTGTGCCTTCTATTACCAGGAAGGAATCAACTGCTACTTCCGCCAGTCCCTGATGGGAAAGGCTGAGAAAAACAATGTCGACTTCAACTATGACCGGGCAACGGAGAATATGCTGACCTTCAGCAACGTCATTGTCCTGCGGATCCCCTTCAAGAGCCAGAATGCCCACGGCACATTCTATTCCTACACAGACGGCCATTATACCGGCAGCGGCCAGGCGGATATTTTCCAGAACGGCCGTTATATCAAGGGCGCCTGGTACCGGGATGACCTGATGGGCCGGCTGATTCTCATCGATGACGAAGGAAACGAACTGAAGCTCCAGCGCGGCAAAACCTTCTTTATCGTCAACGACAGCCGCTGCGTGGTTTCTTACGAATAATCCGGGTATACCGGAAAAGCGGGCAT
>JAFRTK010000084.1 GCA_017427165.1 Clostridia bacterium | reverse complement strand
GATCCATCTCATGCTCGCCCTCAAAAAACGAAAAATCGCAATTCCGGATACAGTCATGATTGTCGGCTTTGACGGAACCGCCCAGTCCTCCTTTACCGATCCGCCGCTGACTACGGTACAGATCCGCAGCGAGGAGATCGGCCGCATCGCGGCCAATGTGCTCCTGTTCCGGATCGCGGATCCGTCCATTCCCTTCACCTGGTCCCGGGTCCGCTCCACTCCCGTCTGGCGGGAAAGCACCCGGAACGTATAACCCCCGGAAAGAAAACGGTGGGAAGCGCTCAGCTTCCCGCCTTCATTTTGCCGTCCAGTTTATTCCTGCTCCGGCAGTTTGGTGATAAATCCTTTGATGATTTCCGCGGTTTGTTCCTCGGTCTGGCTTTCATTATTCACAAACAGCTGGTACTTTCCGCGGTTCTTTCCGATCCACTGGTTGTATTCGATGTGCGGGCGGATCACCTCGTCTGAAGTGAAGCCCCGCTCCTTCGGCCGCGTGCGCAGGCGCTCCCGGATCGTTTCGTCCGGCGCCCACATGCCGATGAAGTACGTGGCTTTCACCTCCGCCGATACGTTCACCTTCGTCCAGTAATCATGAGGCGCCATGCAGGAGATGAACACCAGGTCCTTTCCCGCCGCGCGCTCCACCGCGATGTTCAGCCCGTCCTCCGCGTATTTCTCCGGATGGTCGGTTCCCGCGTAATCCCACCAGTTCAGCCCGGTCTCATCGGAATCGATGCAGGCATATTTCTCCGGGTCCAGGATCTTTTCCAGCATATCCTTCATCGTGGATTTGCCGGCGCCGCTGGTCCCGGTGATGATAAACAGTCTCATTTCCTTTCCTTCCCTTCCTACCGGCGGATAATCCGGCAGTTCTTTACATATTCGCCGTATTTCGCCATAAAGTCTTCCAGCTCGGCGTCCTCCGTGATCCAGACGACCGCCCAGGCCTTATCGATGCCCAGGTTCTCGTACGCCTTGTGGCGGTGGTTTCCGTCGTTCAGCTCGAATTTCCCGTCGGCGTAGTGCACGATGAGCGGCGGCATGTCATCGTCCGCCTGCACGCGCTTTTCCGTTTCCTTCACCCGGTATTCCCACCATTCCGGGTCGTGCCGGTATTTCATTCCCTCCTCCGGGCCGGTGCACCGGGTGAACAGGCTCACCGGGAACAGGGCCGGGCTGATATAATGCCGGTCAAATTTCTTCAGGCCGTCCGAGAACGGAATATTGTGTCCGTCCGAATTCAGGTACAGGTGAATCCAGGTGTCCAGCTTGCCCGCTTCGGCATACGCCTTCGCGGATGAAAGTGTTGCGCTGTATTTCAGCATTGCGGTTTCCCTCCTGTTGTATACGATTCGTTTGATGGAATCATAGGAGAGCGAATACCGGTCCATCAGGGCCTCTATGGTTTCCCCGACCGCGAATGAGGCGCGGATTTCTTCATTCCGCTCCCGGATATAGCGCTGGTATCCGGATGTCTCGCCCCAGGCCTTTCGTTCGTCCCGGGCCGGAATGTAAATCGTTTCGCCCGATACATACCGCTGGATCTGTTTCAGGAGACCTTCCGGAAAAATCTCCTGCGCGTTTCGGTAACCCACATGGTGTCGCCCTCCTTCCGCGAAGAATCATATACCGTCCCGGACCGGGAAGATATACCGCGTTTGCCTGTAACTGTTTTTGACACAAAGGGCGGCTTTTCCTGTTTCCGGCCGGCAGTGTCCCGCCTGTGTTTTCCGTATGTTTTTTCCGGGCCGCGTTTATTGACATGCTTCTATGTGTACTCTATAATACCGCAAAAGCGATGATCAAGGCGAGTAGCCGGATTCATGGCGGTGTCCAGAGAGCCCCGCGTTGGCTGAGAGCGGGGAGACGGCCGGCCGGTGAAATTCCCCTTGTATGCTTCCCGCTGAAACCATACCGGCAAGTAGGCGGCGACGGAACGCGGCCGTTATCTTCCGCAGGGGGAATGATTGTTCCCTCATGAGGCCGATTTATGCGGCGAACCAAGGGTGGTACCACGATGATGAGTCGTCCTTCGGAATTTCCGGAGGATTTTTCTTTTCCCCCGGGAAGGAAGCGGCCCGTCAGAAGAAATCCATTATTTTTCAAGGAGGGTTTCCCATGAAAAAGCTCATTTCCCTGCTGGCTGTCCTTTCCCTCGTCCTGGGCGTGTGCGCCTGCGCCGCCGCGGAGGACAAAACCTACAACGTCGGTATCCTGCAGCTGATTCAGCATCCCGCGCTGGATATGGCGACCCAGGGCTTCAAGGATGCCCTCACCGAAAAGCTGGGCGACAAAGTCGTCTTTGATGAAGGCAACGCCTCCGGCGACTCCAGCAACTGCGCCCAGATCGCCGGCCGCCTCGTTTCCAAACAGGTGGACCTGATCATGGCCAACGCGACCCCCGCCATGCTGGCCTGCGCCACCGCCACGGCAGATATCCCGGTGCTCGGCACGTCCATTACCAACTATGAATCCGCCATGGAGATCGAGCTGACCGCGGAAGGCGCCACCGGCCTCAACGTTTCCGGCACCAGCGACCTGGCGCCCCTGGACGGCCAGGCGGCCATGGTGAAGGAGCTGTTCCCGGACGCCAAGACCGTTGCCCTGCTCTACTGCAACGCCGAGCCCAACTCCATCTTCCAGGTCAAGACGATTGAAGGTTACCTGGCGGAACTGGGTTACGAGTGCAAGCGCTACGGCTTCAACGATTCCAACGACCTGGCTTCCGTGGTCCAGACCGCGACCGAGTGCGACGTGATCTACATCCCCACCGACAACACCGCCGCCGCCAACACCGAAGCCATTGCGAACGTGGTCATCCCCGCCGGGACGCCCGTCATCGCCGGTGAGGAAAGCATCTGCGCCGGCTGCGGCATCGCGACCCTGACGATCAGCTACTACGACATCGGCTGGAAGACCGGTGAGATGGCCTACGAAATCCTCGTCAACGGCGCGGATGTCGCTGCCATGCCCATTGCCTACGCCCCGCAGTTCACCAAGAAATACAACGCGGTCAACGCGGCGGAGCTGAACATCACCATTCCGGACGGCTACCTGCCGATCGAAGCCGCGGAATAATCCCGCTGTTTCCGTCTTTTCACCCCTTCGCCCCCGCGGCGGAGGGGTAACCGCATTTTCACCGCAGGAGGATTACCTTGAATATCGCGCAACTGCTCAACCAGCTTCCCGGTGCCGTGGCCCAGGGCCTGATCTGGGGCATCATGGCCATCGGGGTATATATCACCTTCCGGATCCTGGACATCGCCGACCTCACGGTGGACGGTTCCTTCGCCACCGGCGGCGCCGTCGCGGCGATCCTGATCACCGGCGGGGTCAATCCCTGGCTGGCGACCCTGATCGCCTTTGTGGTCGGCCTGGCCGCGGGCATGGTCACCGGTGTTTTCCATACTTCCATGGGCATCCCGGCCATCCTGGCCGGTATCCTGACCCAGCTGGCCCTGTATTCGGTCAACCTGCGCATCCAGGGAATCGGAACGGACCTGGGCTCCCGGGCCAACGTTCCCCTGAGCATCAACAAGTACAAAAACATGCTCGTTTCCCTGCGGAACGTCGGCCGTTTCGCCCTGGACAATCCCATCTGGCTGATGCTGCTGATCACCCTGGTCCTGATCGGCCTGATGTACTGGTTCTTCGGCACGGAGTACGGCTGCGGCCTGCGGGCCGTCGGCGCGAATCCGCAGATGGCCCGGGCGCAGGGCATCAGCACCGGCATGGGCAAGATTGTCGGCCTGATGATCAGCAACGGCCTGGTGGCCTTTTCCGGCGCGCTCATGGCCCAGTACCAGGGCTTTTCGGATGTGCAGATGGGGCGCGGCGCCATCGTCATCGGCCTGGCGGCCGTGATCATCGGCGAGGTGGTATTCGGCAAACTGTTCCGCAATTTCGCGCTGAAGCTGCTGGCTGTCTCCCTGGGCGCCATCATCTACTACATGGTCATCCAGGTGGTCCTGTGGCTCGGCCTGAATACGGACGACCTGAAGCTGCTCACCGCGCTGGTGGTGGCCCTGTTCCTGGCGATGCCGCACTGGAAGAGCCGGTTCACCGCCTGGAAGCTGAAGGGAGGGAAACTCCGTGGCTGAATCCGAAATGCTGGTCCTGCAGGGACTGCACAAGACCTTTAACCCCGGCACCGTCATGCGGAAAATGGCGCTGGCCGGCGTGGACCTGACCCTCAGCAAGGGGGATTTCGTCACCGTCATCGGCGGCAACGGTGCCGGCAAGAGCACCATGCTCAACGCCATCGCCGGTACCTTCCAGGTGGACAGCGGTACCATCTCCCTGGGCGGACGGAACGTTACCCACCTGCCCGAGCACAAACGCGCAGCCTTCCTGGGGCGCGTGTTCCAGGATCCCATGACCGGCACTGCCGCCTCCATGAATATTGAGGAAAACCTGGCCCTGGCCAGCCGCCGGGGACAGCCCCGCGGCCTCCGCTGGGGCATCACGGCCAGAGAGCGGGCGGAATACCGCGAGAAGCTGGCGTCGCTGGACCTGGGCCTGGAAAGCCGCATGGGCAGCAAGGTCGGCCTGCTTTCCGGCGGCCAGCGCCAGGCGCTGACCCTGCTCATGGCCACCCTGAAGAAGCCGGAGCTGCTCCTGCTGGATGAGCACACCGCCGCGCTGGATCCGAAAACCGCGGAGAAAGTCCTCCGCCTCACCAGCCAGCTGATCCGGGACAACGGCCTCACTGCCCTCATGGTCACCCACAACATGAAGGACGCGCTCGCCCTCGGCAACCGGACCATCATGATGCATGAAGGCAAGGTCATCCTGGACCTGGACGCGGAAGCCAAGAAGCACATGACCGTTGAGGACCTGCTGGCGCAGTTTGAAAAGGCCAGCGGCCGCGAGCTCGCCAACGACCGGATGCTCCTCGTATAATCCTCTTGCAAATGATGAACCCCCGTGCCGCGGCACGGGGGTTTTGCATGCGAAGCATCAGGTCACGGTGAATTCCGTCCATTCAATATGGTTGTATTTCATCACGTCGTCGGCCCTTTTCAGGCCGCATTTTTCATAGAACGGTACGGCATCCTCATTGGCGATCAGGTACACCGCGATGTCCTTCTCCCCTCCTGCCAGCTCATGGGCGGTTTTTATCAGGCGCCGGCCGATCCCCTGCCGGAGATAATCCCGGTCCACTCCCAGGTCGGTGATATACAGCCAGTAGGCAAAATCCGTCAGCCCGAACAGTGCGCCCACCAGCAGGCCCTGCTCATTCCGGGCGGTCAGGCTGATGGATACGGTCTGTACCAGCCGGGCGATGCGTTCTTCAAACCGCTCCTTCGGATACTGCGATCCCAGGTCGGTCCGCCTGAGGAAGTCAATATATTCCTCCGCCGTAACCCGTTCCTCCCGGATGATGACCGTGGGTCTGTGCTCTTTCAGGTATGCCTCAAACTCCGGCGTCTGTCTCCAGTAGCGGATCCCCCAGTTCTCAAAGTTCCATTCATCCATATATTCATTGCATTCATAATCCACATACCAGATCATCCCGTCCCGCACCACAAAATTGGTGGGAAAATAGTCGATGTTCAGCCCGGCATCCCTGGCCTGTGCTGCCATCTCGCGCACCTGTGCAAGATATGGTTCTGCAGATGTGCCGTCCTTTACCAGGTCAAAAACAGTCGGGCCCTCGATGTACTCCTTCACAATGCGTTCGGCATCCGGGTCGACAGCCAGCATTTCCGGAATCCGGATGCCGGCCGCCCGCAGGCGTTCATAGTCCCGCTGCTCCGCTTCGATCTTGTTGCCGAAGGTATAGTAATCACACGGCTCATGGTGGATCTGTTTCACTACCGCCTGCTGTCCTTCGCATTCCGCCAGCCAGGAATATCCGCCCTTTCCGTGTCCCAGCAGCCGGATTATCTGATATGTCTTTCCGCCTGCAGTCACCTGTCTGTCCATTTTCCCCACCTGTCTCATTCATCATAGGTTACATCGTTCCGATCCGCTTGAACACGACCCATACGGTTTTGAACAGGATATGGATGTCCTGTTTGAGGGACCAGTTTTCGATGTATTCCCGGTCCATGCGGACCACGGTGTCAAAGTCGCGGATGTTGCTGCGGCCGCTGACCTGCCAGAGCCCGGTGATTCCCGGCCGCGTGGACATCCTGGACCGGTGGTAGGGCTCGTACCGGTGCCATTCATCCACCGTCGGCGGACGGGTTCCGACCAGGGACATATCCCCCTTCAGGACGTTGAAAAACTGTGGAAACTCATCCAGGGACAGGGCGCGGAGCCATCCGCCGACGCCCTTCTTCCATTTTCCGTCCGGACCCTGCCGCTTTCCGATAATGCGCGGGTCGTGTTCCATCTTGAACATGAGGTGGTCTTCCTGGCCGTTTTCCAGGGCCACCTGTTTCTTGCGCTCTTCCGCGTCCATATACATGCTGCGGAACTTATACATCTGGAACTTCTTCCCGTTTTCACCGATCCGGGTCTGGGAGAAAAAGATCGGGCCCGGATCAGACAGCAGGATCGCCAGGCCGACCGGCGGAATCAGGAGCACCGTAATCAGGGAACCGATCAGGCCGCCCATAACATCCATCAGCCGCTTCAGGAAAAGGTCGCGGCCGGTGATATAACCCAGGGAGGTGGTAATGGTCAGGTGGCCGCAGATCCATTCCACGTTCTTGTGCCGGGATTCAATATCGTCCAGGGATGTAAGGGCCGTATGGATGGTGATGCCCATGCGCATCAGGCTGTTGATCAGTTCGACCGGCATGTCGGTTTTTGGGGGTACGTCCAGGTAGATCTCATCCACCCAGTTATTGGTCAGGTACTGCTCCAGGGTATCCGCCGTGGCCACCACCGGAATCGTGTCCACCTCCGGATACTCTTCCCGTACCCGGCCCAGCGCCTGCCGCACCTGTTCTTCGGAATTGTCATTTCCCATGACCGCAATCCCGGAGAACCGGTAGATGCCGTAATTGGAACGGAGGATCCGCGGAATGACGGTCGGGATCTGGGATGTTTCCAGCGCAATCAGCATGGAATGCCGGTTATGGATATGATGCTTTTTCTTCAGGAAGCTTTTGTATGCCTGGCGCATGATATAGCAGGACACCAGGTACAGCGGTACGGCATGCAGCGCAATCTTCGGCAGGTCGGCCTCGGCGGTCTGGTCCAGCAGCCGGAGGACCACCAGGATCAGGACCACATTCCCCGTCTGGCCGAGCAGGCGGACCATTTCATCCCACGGTGAATGGTGCAGCACGCTGTGATAGGTGTCCATGACGATCATCACGACGGTGTTCACCAGCGCAACTTCCAGGGCCAGCCACCAGAAAAAGAGGGAGTGCAGCATTCCGTCCTTTTCAACAATCAGGAATGCGGCCAGAAGGCTGAGAAAAGCGCAGAGGATGTCCAGCAGCATAAAGTCGATATGCTGGGACCAGCCGCGCACCCTTCGTTTGTACATGCTTCCACCTTGCTTTCCGTGAGAAATTTATACGCTTTGTTTTTTCTCCTGCCGGACCCGGGCGGCGCACAGCAGCACGGCCGGCAGCACCAGGTGCATCTTCAGAAGCAGGATCACGGCCCCCGCTTTTCGCGGCAGGCCGCGGGCCGTTACGAACGACAGCATGTCCGATTCGCGGAGTCCTTCCTTCATGCGCTTTGCCGCTTCCCGCAGGGAAGGCTCCGTCGCGGCGCGCCACTTCCCCGTACGGATAATCAGCATCGCCGCGTATTCGTTAAGCTGGCGGCCGATGGACGGCGCCAGACCGCTCATATTCTCCCGCATATACGAGACCAGGTAATAGAAACTCTTTGTCAGGAGATTCTCCCGGCTCCTGGCGCGGATGGAATCCTCATTGGTTTTATTGTATATATATAAAGGTTCGTTGCATATATACACTCTCCTGCAATGCAGGAGACATTCGTACGTCATGGGCACATCGGTAAATACGCGGATCCGCTCATCCCGGGTATAATGCCCGGCCAGCAGTTCCCGCCGGAACGCCTTGTCCCAGGTATGGGCCTGGATCGGACCCGGGTGAAGCCCGTTCCGCGTATCCATCAGCAGGCGGGGAAATATCTCCTTTTCCAGGCGTTCCCGGTCGTAGTATCCTTCCGGAACATTGTTCAGCGTTTCTTCCGTGTGATCGGAATAAACGTTATGCGCCGCGAAAAGCACCATGTCGGGCGGTTCCGGAAGTCCGGCCACCGTATCATGGATAAACTGCAGCATGTTTCCGAGGGCCCGGTCATCCCCGTCCAGGATGCAGACATAGTCCCCCCGGGCCGCGCGGATTCCCTCGTTCCGGGCGGAGATCAGCCCGCCGTTGGGCTTATGGATCACCCGCACGCGGGGATCCCGGGCAGCGTACCCGTCGCAGATCTGCGGACACCCGTCCGGTGAACCGTCATCCACCAGCAGCAGTTCAAAATCGGCATAGGTCTGGTTCAGGATGTTGTCCACACATTCCTTCAGGTATTTTTCCACATTGTAGACCGGCACAATAACGCTGATCATTCGTCCGTTCCCCCTTCCCGGACCGGATCGCCTGCGTCCTCCGCCTTCCGGTTCCCGGACAGGAGGCCGCGTTTCAGCTGCGAAAGGCTTTCCCGGAACATGGGATTCCGCCCGTAAACGGCAAAGTAGAACAGGTTCGGCACCAGGAAACTGACCGCGGCGTTCAGGAACAGGGACGGCCATACGTCCAGGGAGGCCAGGCCGCACACAAGCCACGAAACCGCGCAGGATACCAGGGCCACCGCCGCCATCCCGCAGAAGAGGCGGATATAGCGGCCCATCCGCTCACGCGGGAACACTTCCCGGAACAGGTTCCGGAACAGCCAGGGAATCTGGATCACCACAATGGAGATCACCGAGGATAGCAGCACCCCGTACAGTCCCAGCCACTGCACCGTGGCCAGGTTCAGGCCCAGGTTGACCAGCGCCGCTGTCAGGGGCCTCCAGCGGTCGATCCGCCAGATGCCTGCCGCGTCCTTGAACATATTGATCAGCTTGTTGGCGCCCATGGAATAGTAGTAAACCGCGAAGCAGAACACCAGCCCGACGGAAAGCATGTTCTCTTCGCCCATCCAGATCTCCATGAACGGCTGGATCACGCACAGCAGCATGGAACAGCTCACTCCCAGCACCCAGCTGAACAGGAGGCTGATCTTTTCCAGGTCACGGTAGTTTGCTTCCTGGCTTTCCATGACCATCTTGTTGCCGACTCCGGCCATACAGGCGTTGAGGAGCACCACCAGCATCATGCGCAGGGCGGTGATCACAAAATAGTAATTCTGGTAAACCGCCAGGACAGCCAGCCCCATGAAGGCGGAGATCACCAGGGTATCCGCGGAATCGAAAACGGTTGCGGAAAGCTTGGAGGTGAAAAGGTCCCGCACCCGCCGGAAAATGTCCAGCGTCCTGTCCTTCGGCAGCTTCCCTTCGGGGACGTACCGGGGATAGATCCTGGCCGCCCACACCGCTGTCAGGAGGTTGACCGCAACCTGGCACAGCAGCTGGACCGCCAGGTAGAGATAATAGTTCCGCGCAAAAACAAGCACCAGGATTTTCAGGATGTATTCCGTCAGCCGGACCGCCAGGCTGACCTTGCTGATCACATCCCGCCGCTGGTGCGCCTGGAGCAGGCTGCTCCGGTAGGCGAACAGCCAGTATGTCACCACGGTGTTCCCCAGGTTCATCAGGTACAGGATGTGCAGGTTCATGCCTGCGGGAACATCGCCGCTGATGAGATTCGGCAGGATGGGAATCAGGAGCAGTCCCACGGCCCCGATCACCAGGCCGATGATCCGGTAGAGGGTGCGGTACAGCCGCAGCAAAGCGCAGATGGAGGAGGCATCATCCTCGGCAATCGGCCGGTACATGCTGAACACCATGGCGCTCCCCACACCCAGCTCCGCCAGGTTCAGGAATGTCAGGAGCGACTTGAACAGGCCGTTCAGCCCCAGGTACTCCGTTCCCAGGCAGTGCAGCATGACAGAGCGGATGACGAACGGAAACAGCAGGTTGACCATTTCCAGCATTCCGTCAAACACAATGTTCCTTGTTGCGTTCCGGGTACGTTCAAGCTTCATGCCGATTGCCGCAGTCCTTTCGTTGGATTTCCGGGTCCCCGGGCAGGATTCCGTTTACGGTCAGCTGTCCAGCAGTTCCCGGTAAAGCCGGTCTGTCTGCATCGTAATCTCCTGCCATGTATACTTGGTTGAAACCATTTCCCGGGCTTTGCCGCGGTACTCCTCCGCCCGGCCGGGATCATCGCACAGGCCCTGCAGCGTTTCCCGCAGGGCTTCCGTGTCTCCCCGGGGGAAGGTGAATCCGCAGCCGTCCATCACGTCGGCGCATTCGCCGATATCGGAGGTCACGCAGCAGCATCCGTAATTCATGGCCTCCAGCAGGGTCAGCGGCATGCCCTCCAGGTCGCTGGGCAGCACATACAGGTAGGCATTGCTGTACAGCTCCTCCATCACGGTCCCCTGCTGGAAACCGGTGAAGATGATGGACGGATTGTTCCCGGCCATTTCGCGCAGCTGCCGCGCGTATTCATCGGTATCCGAAGCGCCGCCGACAATCACCAGCTTCTTGTCTGTCCGGAGTTCCCGGTAGGCTTCAATCAGGTAATGAATCCCCTTTTCCGGCACAAGGCGGCCCAGGAACAGGATGTATTCCCGGGGAGCCAGGCCAAACCGTTCCGTGATCTCACAGGCCGCCCGGCTCTCCGCCGGATCGATGCCGTTCGGGATCAGCACCGTTTCCCGCCCGTATTCCTTCCGGAAGTACTCCTGCACCCCTTTGCTCAGCACAATGATGCGGTGGGCATGGCGGACGGCGGCTTTCTCCCCTCTCATGATGTACGCGGAAGCGAACCTTCCCCATTTCTTCCGCATGTGGTCCAGCCCGTGGACCGTCACCACAACCTTCTTGCCCGTCAGTCTCGGCAGTCCGCAGAGCACGCACGGCCCCTCCGTATGGAAGTGGACCAGGTCGCACCGGCTGAAGGAGACCATCAGCGTCGCAATCACCGAGGAAGTCATGGCGGCCAGCCCGCGGCGATCCACCGTCGGCGTCCAGACCAGGTGCACTCCCCGGTATTCCCGCGGCAGGCCTTTTTCCTTCCGGATCTTCCGGTGCCGCTTTCCGGTCCGGTTATAGCAGGTCACGTCGTATCCGATCCCTGCGAGATGCGGTGCGAGATTGCTGACAACGACTTCCACTCCGCCGTCCCGGGACGGAATGAACTTATGTCCGATCATCGCAATCCGTTTGCCGGTTTTCTGCACGCTTATCGTTCCGTCCTTTCATCACAGGCGGGCAGCCGGTCCGTCCGTTTTTTTTTACCGCCGGGCATCCGGACAGGCGCGGGCGGCCATATTCAGGTACAGTTCCTGCAGCTTCCGCGCTTCCGTATGGATATCATACCCGGCCCGGCAGGCAGTATCCGCTCCCCGGGACCTGTCCGTTTCCGGCCGCCTTGCTTTCAGAATCCGCCGGACCCACTCCACGTTGTCCGCGTCGAGCGAAACCCGGACCGCTTCCGGGGAGAGCACAGCCTCGTCGGTCACCCGGTCTGAGAACACGCACGGCAGTCCGGCGGCCTGGGCCTCAATCCCCACCACCGGAAGCCCTTCAAACCGGGACGGCAGTACAAAGCAGTCCATCGCCTGGTACCAGCCGCTGACATCCGCCATCTGTCCCGCAAAGACCGTTTTGTCCATGATACCGAGGCTGTTCGCCTTTTCCCGCATGGCCGGTTCCAGCTCGCCGGTGCCGATCAGGACGAGGCGCGCGTCCGGCGCCTCCTTTGCGGCGGCCGCAAAGATCTCCAGCAGGCGGCTGTGGTTCTTCTGGATATTGAACCGGCCCACATGGCCGATCACAAAGCAGTCCTGCAGTCCGTACTGCTGCCGCTGGCGTTCACGGACATCCGGCCGGAACCTGAAGCGTTCGACATTGACCGCGTTCCGCAGGATGAAGCCGGATTCGTTCCACCGTTTTTTACCGTAGTAGTAAATCCCCGCGTCCCTGCCGCAGCTCCAGTAATCCGTTGCCGCCCCGGGAAGGAGCTGTTTGCACATCAGCTTCAGCGAGTATTTGTAATCGCGGATGATCCGCGTGTTATGCGCGTGCGCAATCCGGACCCGGATCCCGGCGTCCCGGGCGCTCCGGAGCGCGTAATACCCCATGGCTTCGTTATGGGCGTGGACAATCCGGATATCGGGATTTTCATGCAGGAGATCCGCCACGAACCGCCTGTACCGGGGATAATGCAGCGGATTCAGGCCTGGGCTCACAAACACCCGCCCGCCCATGCTGCGGATTTCCTCATCATATTCTCCCGGTTCCGGCTTGTTCGCCAGGAAATCGAACTGGATCCGGTCCCGGTCCATCTCCCGGTAATAGTTCATCAGCATGGTTTCAATTCCCGCACGTGCCATATTGCTGACCGAATGCAGCACACGAAGCATCTTTCCCGATTCCTCCTGCCACTCTTTTGATCACGGCGTCCTGATCCGGACAGGCATTCCGGCATTCAGGTGCGGCAATATCTCATAACCCGCCGTCCAGGCGGCGGACAGCTTCATAAACCCGCTCGCAGTTTTTTTCATCCCGCACCGGGAAAAACGCCTTCAGGCGGTCCCGGTATTTCTCCTCCATCCGGAAACCATTCCCGGCATATTCACAGATGGCGTCTACCAGTTCTTCCCCGGTCCGTGCCACCGGGCCGAATCCGTGCTTCTCTGCGGAAAAATATCCTTCCTGGTAGTGGTATTTCCGGAATTCCTCCAGATCAAACGGGTAATAGATCACGGGCTTTTCCATATAGCCCGCGTCGAAAAACACGCTGGAATAATCCGTAACCAGCAGGCTGCAGCGCATCAGCAGTGCCTGGACATCGTAATCCTTCCAGCTTGCCAGGATGATCCGGTCCGATGCCGGTCGGAACTTGTCCAGTTCATCCTGCAGCTCAATATGGGGGTAGAAAACCAGCCTGAGGCCGCGTTCCTCCAGGAGGCGGATCAGGCGGGGATTCTCCAGCAGGGACTGGAAATGCCTGTAAAAGGCGGTCCCGTAAAACGCTTCTCCCCGGGGATAGTCCGCACCGCGCCAGGTCGGCATCACCAGGATCTCACCGGCCGGGTTGTTTCCCCGGATGAGATTGTCAAAGCGGCACAGCCCCGTATACCGGATCACGCCTTCCGGGAAACCGTATTCGGAAATGAGGTAGTCGTACTCCATTTTCCCGCCGCTGGCGAAAAAGTCCACCTTCAGTCCGGGATACAGCATCATCTTCATTTTGTTCCCGATGATCCCGTGCTGCAGGAAAGCCTGTTTGCCCCGCGGCCGGATCCCGATCCGGCGCAGGTGGTAAAAGGCAACCAGGTCGGGGGAAGCGGGCTGCACATGGGTACCGATCAGCATGTCGGCCGCCAGGTACATCAGGTAATGCTTCAGGGATTTCCACCGGACGGTCCGGCCGAGCCGGGCAACCTTCCCATAGTCCGGGCTGGCGGGATCGATGACAAAGCACACATTCACCTGGGGCTGTTTTTCCCGCAGGTAACGGAAAAACCAGTATCCGTTATCCCGGGCGTCGAATCCGCGTTCCATCACCAGCCAGAGATGCCGGTATTCCCTGCTTGTTCTCCTCAGCACCGCGGCGGCCGGCCGGAGCAGGATCAGGAGGAATGCGTTTTTCAGGTATACCGGCAGCCGTTTCAGTATGTGCAGCATTTCAGCCTACTCTCCCATCTCAATCAGCCGGATCTCGTTCGCGGCTTCTTCCGGGGTCGGCACTTTCCACTGAACCTGCTTCCGGGGCGCCTGGATCCGGTAGCTGAAGCCCATGGGAATCAGCCGCAGGCCGATGCAGCTCCAGAAATAGAAGGCAGTATTGTCCGTCAGGTAGGTGACAGACATATAGGCCAGGATCGCCATGTACAGGATCCCGGTTTCCGTGTTATGCCGGTGCAGCCAGTATGCCGGGTACAGGATGTAATTGATGCCCGCCCACAGGGTGAATCCCAGTGCACCAAGCTCGATAAACACCCGCAGGATATCATTGTGCAGCGGATAGGGATGGTTGATCAGCCCTTCGCTGTACCAGGTATTCACCAGGTCGGTCACGCTTTCAAAGCCCAGCCCTTTCCAGAACGGGGAAAGCTCGTAATAATCATTGGGCAGCTTCCACAGCACGTCCCGGCCCATCATGTCGACCCCCAGCGATTCCAGGAAGCTCACCAGGATGCCGGACCGTGTCAGGTAGAGGTACAGGTAAAAAAACAGGAACATGCCCGTTCCGGCCGCCATCACATACCTTCCCGGTTTCCGGGCCATGCGGACCAGTTTCACAAGCAGGCAGACAAGAAGCACGGCCGGCAGGACGCTGCGTTTCAGGCCCAGCAGCATGAAAAAAACGGAGAGGATTACGCCACGGCGCCGCATCCGTCTCTCCGGTTTCGTTCCTTTCGGCGCAAACATCAGGTAATAGATAAAGAACTGCCCGAACAGGAAGGTGATGTCGTGGATTTCCAGGGCGCGGACAAACCCCTCCGCCTCCCCGAATGTGATGAGGCAGTTGACTACGGAAGAAATACTCTCCTGGATGCCGTATTTGGGCATTTCCAGCAGGATGATGGCCGTGTTGGTGGCACACATGCCGAAGAACATGTAATTGACTGCCCGGTCCTCAAACAGGTAGCACATGCAGACGCAGTAAATGATGGTGATGGTCTGGAACAGGATTTTCTGTCCCGCCCTGCTGATGGATGCCGCCCTGGACAGGTCTGTCACCCATATATACAGGCTGACCATGGTATAAACGGCAATCATGAGCAGGAATATGGGGAAATAGCCGACCGCCTTCTTCAGCTTGGAGAAGTCGGCGGCCACAAGAAAGCACAGGAACGCGCATACAATCGTCCCAAGGACGATGGCCTTCGGCAGGGCGCCATATGCGTCATTGAGGGTCTTCCAGTCCCCGAGTCCGGCAAGAACCGTGCAGGCAACCGCAAGGAACGCGACAAATACCGGGCATTCCTTCCGGGTTGTCTTCTGAATCCTGCTGTCCGGACCGGCCGTCGGGAGTTTACTGCTTGTCATGGTTCTTCTCCGCACTCCCTGTTCCTGCGCGGTCCGTCTCTTCCGCGGCGGAGGTGTTCTCCGTCTCAGGATCGGTCTGCGCGGAATGCATCCTGTGCAGGGCAAGCCGGAGCAGATCCCTGATTTCAAAAATGCGGTCTGCGCTTGAAACGGCCTTTCCGGTGATATAGTGAACCGTGTATTCCGGATTCAGCTTGTTGTATTTGTCCACCTGGCGTTCAATCGCCTTCAGGATGACGTCCAGCTTTTCACCCGGGCACTTCGGGAAGAACGCATAGAAGACGCCGCTTCCGTTATGTCCCACAAATCCGTACAGCTCCCCGTAGCTTTTCAGGATCGCCGCGAAATTCTTCAGGACTTCATCACCGGCCGCCCGTCCGTATGTATTGGACAGGCTGCTCAGGGAATCCATCTTCATGGCCACGCAGGAGAAATTCTCATCCAGCAGCTTGTCCGACAGTTCGCTGATATACGCGTCGCACCTGGCCCGGTTCGGAATCTGGACCGTCTTGTCCACATACCGGAAATAGTCGATAAAGTCCAGCGTCCTTCCCAGCAGTACCGCTCCGATGCCGCCCACCAGCACAAACAGGACAATCGCCAGTACCAGATACAGCTTGATATTCACCGTCGGCTGGACATTGATGCTGCTGATCATGGCCAGGTAATTGGCGCTCAGCTGGCGGTTCAGTTCATGCCCGGTCTTCTCCACATACTGGTAATACTTCGTCGCCAGGGTCACACAGCGGTCGATTTTCTCCCGGATCTCTTCCGGGCTGGAGGTTTTCTGCCCCGGCGTGCTGCGGGCCGCCTCAAATACAGAGAGCAGGTACTCCTTGTGCTCCTTCTCAATGGTTTTCTGCCGGATATCGATGTTCAGATCCACATATTCCCGGATCAGTTCATCATAGGTGGTTTCCTTGCTGGCGTGTTCGTGGTTGTACTCCACGTCCTTCAGGATGGATTCCGTTCCGTTTTCCGCGCTCTGGTAATGATAATCCATCATTTCCTTGTTGCGGACGCTGTAATTGTCAATCAGCTTCTTCAGCGCGTCGGCGCGCTCCTGCCGGTTTTCAATACCCAGCTGCAGGTCCTCGCTGTCTTTGGTCAGCCGGCTCACCAGCAGGTCCGTGTCTTCCGTCTCCGCGTTGTTCAGGATCGCGGCGTACAGGCCCGGAATCTCGTTATTGTACAGAAGTTCATAGATCCGGTACAGGTCATTGTATGAGTATCCCGTTTCCACCGACCGGAAATACGGATAGTCCGCCCGTTTGTTCAGCAGGTAATCCAGCATTTCCGAAATGGAATCCTCCAGCACCTGAGTGCTTTCCATATAGTCGAAATTCCCTTCGGCCAGCACGGATACGCCGTTGCCCTGGAGCTGTTCCTCCACATACTTTTCCGCATAGAATTCATAGTAATTCTTGATGATGGCGTCCAGCATGTTCCAGGCATAATCCTCGCTGGTATCATTGTCGCCGATGAAATACACCCGGTAGGTATCCGTGACATAGGAAGGATCCTCGCCCTTCTCCAGCAGCGCTTCATTCATCTTCTGCTGGGCCTCCGGTATGACCTCCTCCACATAGCAGTTGGAACGGACGGAATCGATATTGGTATGGTATCCAAGGTCCGCCATGGCCGCGTCAATCACTGTTGAGGAGTAGATTTCCTCCACATTCAGCGGGCTTCCGTCCGGCGTATAGCCGTTTTTCGCGCCTGCATTGGTGTACTGGATCACCGTGGAAGCAATGTAGCGCTGCTGGGATTTTCCATAGAAATAGATGAACAGGGAGCCGATCACGGACAGAAGAAAGATCAGCAGGCTGAATTTCTTCAGATAACGCAGTACGCTGAATTGTCTCATACTTCTTTCTCCTTGTCTGAAAGAATCATCCGCAGGAACACGCAGGCAAATACCGCCAGCACGGCCAGCGCGGCGAAAAACGCCGAGGGAACAAGGCCAAACCGTTCCGCGAAGCCGGCGCTGTCATCGCTGAAGCTGATAAAGTTGCGGGCTTTTGCGCTGGTATATACGCTGTCCATTGCCTGGATATCCGATGCGAGTTTGTCCAGCGTCATCTCCATTTCACGGATCATGGCGTCGGCCTTCTCCATCTTCGTCCGGCCGGAAGTGTTGGATTTCAGTTTTTCCGTCAGGTATGCGCTGTATTCAATCTGCTCCATCTGCTCCGCCGCTCCTGCCAGCTGTGCGTCCGCATGAAGGGCCATGCTGTCCATCCCGGTTTTGGTCCGGGACATATAGTACTGCATCGTCTGGTCCTGGGTGGGAATCATGACAACGGCGCTCATCGCGGCGTCGTACAGCCGGATTCCCCGGTTATCCTCATCGTATGCCGCCATCAGTTTGTTGTACATCAGGCGGTCCAGGCGCATCTTGTAATCCAGCATGCTGACCAGCCCGGCTTTGTCATTGGCAATCCCGTTTTCGATGATATAGGAACGGAGCCTGGCCAGGTCATAGGCGTAAAAGCTGTTCACCCGCTGTTCCAGTGCGGAGAAGGTCATTCCGGTATCCGGATCCTGATAGTTCTTGCTCTCCCGCTTGCGGAGCTGTACATATTTTTCCAGCTGGCTGCACTTCAGCTCCAGCAGGTCCACCGCCAGCAGGTACTCGTCATTGAATTTCAGGTCGCCGGTATCAAAGGACAGGATCGAGTGGTTGTATCCGTAGTTCTCCACGAAATATTCGCGGTATGCCTTGCACAGAAGCGAAAGCATATTGTCCGCGGTCCTTCCCGCAATCACGCCGTTGTTGGTAAACCGGACGACAAATGATGTGCTGATATAGTTCACGCTTCCGCTGACGCTCTTGTCATGCGTCGGCTGTACACTGATACACTCGCTCAGTTCTTCCGGGGTGATCTTCCCTTCCAGGCCGGCATATTCAATCAGCCGTTCCATCACCGTTCCGCTCTGGATCTCGAAGATATTGAACCGTGTCCGGTTGGGCGTCAGGCCTTTGGAAGCCTCCTCATAATCCAGCGAAAGCACGGTGCTGGCTGTATGGCGGCCGGCCGCATTGTGATAAACGCACAAAGCCAGGAAAGCAGCCAGGAAAACAAGGAGAAAGATATACCACCGTTTCCGGAACACCCGGAGGGCCTTTAGCATGCTGTTCCACACCTTGCCGGATGTCCCGGGTGAAACCATATCCCCGGCCGTCCGGAATTCGCTTTTTTCTTTCATTGCTTCTCCTTCCTGTCCCTGAAGCCGCCCCGTCCGCATGCCGCACAGCGGATCTGCGGCAGCCCGGGTCTGCAGGCACTCAATACTTGTTGATATCGATGACAACCAGCTCGGGCATGTTGTTAATCCGCGGAGGGAAGGGTTTGGAATCACCCAGCCCGCCGCTGATGATCAGTTTCTGCTGTTTTTGCAGAATGTATCTCCCCATGGTGAAACGGGGAAAAAGGCCTTCCTCCGCCGAATACAGTCCGCCGAGGAAAGGAAGCTTCACAATCCCGCCGTGCACATGTCCCGCGATTCCCAGGTCAAAATCGTACGCGGAAAGCTGCGGCTCAAAAAGAACCGGAATATGGGCCATCAGAATGCTGTAGGCAGACGGGTCGATCACACACTGATCCATGAATGCCCGGCCGCCGTAAGCTTCAAAGCCGTGGGTTGTGCCTTCCACTCCGATCAGCTGGATCGTATCATTTCCGATCCGGACGTTTTCCGAAGCATTGCGCAGCAGCTTCAACCCCGCGTTTTCGAACTTTGCGGGCAGTTCCCTGTCATCCCGGTAATAGATCCGTTCGCTCTCATGGTTGCCGAGAACTCCGTAGCAGGGGGCGATCCCGGACAGTTCGGACACAAGATCCAGCATGGGCCGGTAATCTTCCTCGTCCAGGATCACCATGTCGCCCGGCAGGAGAATCAGGTCGGGCTTCATGGCGCGGATATCGGAAACCAGCGTCCCGTTGTGTTCCCCGTATTCCCGGTTGTGGAGATCCGAAACAACGATGATCCGGATATTGCTGCTGACTTTCCGGGAGGATTCCTGGTAAAAGCTGATCTCATAATGGGTTTGCGTATACCGGCTGTAACCCAATACAGCAGCGCAGATGAACACTGCCAGTAATACAGCAATGATCAGGATACGAATCAGGATGCGCAGAAACCTGTGATTCCGCTTTGCGGCTTTTGTCGTTCCAGGTACAGTTACAGTTTTCATGAAAACAGCAGCTCCCGGGCTTTATCTGATATTATAGGTGTTTTTCCTATTATATCAGCAGAGTCCCTGAAAGACAAGCGAAAAACAATATTGAATTTGCGATAGAACATAGAAGGACTGCCTTCCGGCAGCCCATCCTTTTTTATCTCCATCCGGTCACTTCATCGAAGACCGGCCAGGAAGCGTCAGCATAGAAGCGGTGCCCGCCTTCGCAGATCACGTGGCGCACGTTCTCCGGCGCGCCGGCAATCCGGTAGTATTCCTGTGCCACGGCGAATTCCCGGCTGGCGGATTCCAGCGGGAACAGATGGTCCTCCGTGCCGCCCACAACCACCATCGGCCGGGGCGCCGTCATGCCCGCCAGATCCCCCATGTCAAAGTACTTCATGATCCCCGGAACGTAGTTGCAGGCACAGTGCTGCCGCACGCCGATGGATTCCATGTATCCGCAGAAGGACGACGCGGGCATCACCGCCGCCAGCCGCGTCTCCAGCGCGCCGGCATAGCAGGCGGCGGTACCTCCGCCCGACTGGCCCATGAGCGCGATCTTCCCGGCGTCAATCATGTCAAAATGCGCGGTCACGCAGTCGATTCCCCGCATCACGTCCCAGACCCGCTCCCCTGCCAGGGTGCGCCCCAGCAGCAGTGCCGACATGGCGGGCAGTCCGCACTGGGAGCCCGCGGCGGTTCCGCCGCGCTCACCGAAGGCCCGCTGCTCCATCACCAGGGCCGCCTGGCCCCGGCGCACCACCTGGATGCCGAAGTCCCGGTCACCGTCCCCGATCTTCAGCTCGTCCCCCTCATACTTCACCCGTCCCAGGGAGATATGGCAGCCCTTGGTATGCCCCTGCAGGCATATCACCATCGGAAGCCGGCCCTCATAGTCCTTCGGCAGCAGCAGATAGCAGCACACATCCACCAGCGGCTCGCTGGCAAAGGTAAAGCGGATTTCCCGGAAATCCTCCCGCATTTCATCGTATTCGATCCGGAACCCGTCGCTTTCCGGCATTTCCAGCGGCAGGCCGAGCAGCTCCGCCAGCTTCTGCCGGGCCGCCTCCTGCCACTCCCCGAAGGGCATGCTGCCGTCATACTTCATCGCGCGCGGGGCATGCCGCATCAGTTCCAGGTGCTTTTCCATCGGATCGTAATGCATTTCATTCACTCCGTTATCAGTTGTCCGGTTATGCTCTGATCCGATTATACTGTTCCTCCCGCCCGATGGCAAGCCGGGAAAACCCCGGCTTCCGTTCTCCGCTTTTCCCGTGTCTTTTGGCTTCCGCCTCCCTTCATTCCATGGTATAATCGCGCGTAATCCTTTTGCGGAACCGGTCTTCATCCTGCCGGCAGCAGGCATGATTCACCATGGATATCATTCCTGAATCGAAAAAAAGTGAGGTGTTTCCCATAATCATTCGTGAAGCAGGAGCGCAGGATGCCGAAGCACTGAAAACCCTGTATTTTGATCACCTGACCAAATACCCGCCCAGGGAAGAACAAAACATGGCCGTCTGGGAACAGCTCCTGGCCGAATATGAAAGCGATCCCTGCAATTACATCCTGATCGCTGAGGAAGACGGCACAGCGGTTTCCTCCGTCCAGATGTCCATCATCCGGAGCCTGACTCACAATGTCCGCCCCTTCGCGGT
>JAFRTK010000083.1 GCA_017427165.1 Clostridia bacterium | reverse complement strand
CGCCGATACCGATCTGGCGGGCAACATCGTCCTTGTTCTCCAGGTTGGGGGACTTCTCCTCGATAATCTCCCGCGCTTTGGAAACCGCCTGGTCCAGCAGGTCCTCCAGCAGAACCACGTTGCCCTTCCGGGTGGATAGTGCTTCGCCCTCATAGCTGATCATCCCGAAGGAAACATGGACGCAGTCCTTTGCCCACGGATAGCCCATCTTTTCCAGCACGCGGAACACCTGGCGGAAATGCAGGTCCTGCTGGTAGGCGACGACGTACAGGCACTTGTCGAAGTGGTAGGTATTCTGGCGGTATACGGCCGCGGCCAGGTCACGGGTGGCATAGATCGTGGCGCCGTCGCTCTTGAGGATCAGGCAGGGGGGCATATTGTCCTCGCTCAGGTCCACCACCTGGGCTCCCTGGCTCTCGGTGAGCAGGCCCTTGTCCCGCAGCTCCTGCACCACGGGTTCCATCTTATCGTTGTAGAAGCTCTCGCCGGCGTAGCTGTCAAAGCTGACGCCCAGCTTTGCGTAGGTCTTCGCGGCATCCTTCAGGGTCACTTCCTTGAACCAGCGGAAGATCTCCATGGCTTCCGGATCGTTGTCCTCAATCTTCTTGAACCAGGCGCGGCCTTCGTCCTCCAGCGCCGGATCATTTTCCGCTTCCTTGTGGAAACGGACATACAGCTCGGTCATTGCGTCGATGCCGCGCTCTTCCACGTCTTCCTTTTTGCCCCACTTCTTATAGGCGCAGACCATCTTGCCGAACTGGGTGCCCCAGTCGCCCAGGTGGTTGATGCCCACGGTCTCATAGCCCAGGAAGTCAAAGATCCGCTTCAGGCTGTGACCGATCATGGTGGTGGACAGATGGCCGATATGGAACCGCTTGGCGATGTTGATGGAGGAGTAGTCCAGGCAGACGGTCTTTCCCTTTCCGATATCGGAGGAGCCGTACTTCTCACCCTGCGCCTGCAGCGCGGCCATGGTTTTGGCTGCGAAGTTCGCACGGTTCAGGAAGAAATTCATATATCCGTTGACGGGCTGCACGGAGGCGACATCCTCGTGCGTCCAGGCGGCGCAGACCGCTTCAGCGATCTTCGGCGGGGCCATCCGCAGGGGCTTCGCCAGGCGGAAGCAGGGGAACGCGTAGTCGCCCAGCGCGGGATCCGGCGGCACGGCCAGCAGGCCCTTGATATCCTCCGCGCCCGGCAGGCCTTCCGCCTCCGGCCACAGGCCTTTTATGCACTCCGCCGCCAGCGCGGCGATCTGACTCCTGGTATCCATGTTGATTCATTCCTTCCGGCATCAAGTATTGCAAAGTCCGCGCCGGGGGCTCGCACGCCCCGGAATCACGCGGAACTACCCCTTATCATATCATAGGAAAGGGAAAAAAGGCAACACAGGGCGGAATTGCGCGGGCAGGACGGATTTGTTCGAAAAGAAAAATACAAATTCCGGCGCGGAATGACGGGACTTCCGGTGTTTCCGGCGGTTTCCGGGACGTCAAAATCCCTGCCGCATTGATTGACATCCGCCGGACCGGCGCATATAATATAAGAATACTTGATGAATATCAGGAGGGGTTATCATGTCCATCAAACTGACAATCGACGGTAATACCGCCGTCAGCCATGTTGCGTACGCATTCAGCGATGTGGCTGCCATCTATCCCATCACGCCTTCCTCCCCCATGGCGGAAGTTGCCGACGAATGGGCCGCCCATGACCGGAAAAACCTTTTCGGCCAGACGGTCCGCATCGCTGAGATGCAGTCTGAAGCCGGCGCGGCCGGCGCTGTGCACGGCTCCCTTTCCGCCGGCGCCCTGACCACGACCTTCACTGCTTCCCAGGGTCTGCTGCTGATGATCCCGAACATGTATAAGATCGCCGGCGAACTGACGCCCGCGGTGTTCCATGTCAGCGCCCGCGCCCTGGCGTACCACGCGCTGAACATCTTCGGCGACCACAGTGACGTTATGGCCTGCCGCCAGACCGGTTTCGCGATGCTGGCCAGCAACTCCGTCCAGGAAGCGCACGACATGGCGCTGGTTGCCCACCTGGCGACCCTGAAGAGCTCCGTGCCGTTCCTCCACTTCTTCGACGGTTTCCGCACCAGCCACGAAATCCAGAAGATCGACGCGATCGACACCAAGAACAACTACGAAGAGATCAAGGCCCTCGTTCCGTGGGACAAGATCGAAGAGTTCCGCGCCCGCGCCCTGAATCCGGAACATCCGCACCAGGCCGGTACCGCGCAGAACAGCGACATCTACTTCCAGGGCCGTGAAGCCGGCAACAACTTCTACGCCGCGGTTCCCGCCATCGTGGAAGAGTGCATGGACGAAGTCGCCAAGCTGACCGGACGGGTCTACAAGCCCTTCCAGTATGAAGGCGCCCCGGATGCCGAAAAGGTTATCGTTTCCATGGGCTCCAGCTGCGACGTCGCGCATGAGACCATCAACAAGATGCTCGAGAGCGGCGAAAAGGTCGGTATCGTGAAGTGCCACCTGTATCGTCCCTTCTCCGTTGAGTACCTGATGAAGGTGCTGCCGAAGACCGTGAAGAAGATCGCCGTCCTCGACCGCACGAAGGAATCCGGCTCCCTGGGCGAGCCCCTGTACCTGGACGTTGTGTCCGCGCTGGCGGAAGCCGGACGCGGCGACATCAAGGTCGTCGGCGGCCGTTACGGCCTGGGCAGCAAGGAATTCACCCCCACCATGGTGAAGGCCGTGTTCGCCAACCTGGACGGCGAAATGAAGAACCACTTCACCGTCGGTATCGATGATGACGTCAGCAACACCAGCCTGAAGCTGGGCGAAACCTTCGCCGCGGCTCCCGCCGGCACCGCTGCCTGCATGTTCTACGGCCTCGGCTCTGACGGTACCGTCGGCGCCAACAAGAACAGCATCAAGATCATCGGCGACCACACCCAGAAATACGCGCAGGCCTACTTCTTCTATGATTCCAAGAAGT
>JAFRTK010000082.1 GCA_017427165.1 Clostridia bacterium | reverse complement strand
GAAGCTGGCGCATGAGGCCGGCATGATGTGCCTGGCGGACGAAGCCCACGGAACGCACTTCTATTTCGGCGACGGCATGCCGGTGACCGCCATGGAAGCGGGGGCGGACATGGCCGCGGTTTCCATGCACAAGAGCGGCGGAAGCCTCACCCAGTCGAGCCTGCTGCTGACCGGGGAACGGGTGAACGCCGGGCATGTGCGGCAGATCATCAACCTGACCCAGACCACGTCCGGCAGCTACCTGCTGATGTCCAGCCTGGATATCAGCCGGCGGAACCTGGCCCAGCGCGGCAGGACCGTTTTCCGCAAGGTGGCGGAAATGGCGGAATACGCCCGGGAGGAGATCAACGCGGTCGGCGGGTACTATGCCTACGGCCGGGAGCTGATCAACGGGGATTCCATTTTTGATTTTGATCCGACCAAGCTGAGCGTGCATACGCGGAACATCGGCCTGGCGGGCATCGAGGTATATGACATCCTGCGGGATGAGTACGATATCCAGATCGAGTTCGGGGATATCGGCAACATCCTGGCGTACCTGTCCATCGGCGACCGGATGCAGGAGCTGGAGCGGCTGGTGTGCGCGCTGGCGGAGATCAAGCGGCGGTATATGAAGGATCCCAACGGCCTGCTGAGCCAGGAGTATATCGCGCCGGAAGTGGTTTACAGCCCGCAGGACGCGTTCTACGCGGACAAGAAGAGCGTCCCGCTGGCGGAGAGCGCCGGGTATATCTGCAGTGAGTTTGTGATGTGCTACCCGCCGGGAATCCCGATCCTGGCGCCCGGCGAGCGGATTACCGGGGAAATTCTGGACTATATCGTCTACGCCAAGGCGAAGGGATGCTCCCTGACGGGCCCGGAGGATCCGAACATTGAGCATATCAACATCATCCGGGAGGAGGCGAAGAGCACATGGAACTCTGGTTCAGCGAATGCCACGCTCCGGACGTCAAGCATAGCCTGAGGGTGAACCGCCACCTGTATTCCGGGAAGAGCGAGTACCAGCAGATCGACATCTTCGACACCCCGGAGTTCGGGCGGGTGCTGGCCCTGGACGGCAATGTGATGCTGACGGAACGGGACGAGTTCATCTACGATGAAATGATCACGCATATCCCGATGTCCGTCCACAAGAACGTGAAGGACATCCTGGTGATCGGCGCCGGGGACGGCGGCGTGGTGAAGGAACTGACCCGGTATGATACCGTGGAGCGGATCGACCTGGTGGAAATGGACGGCCAGGTGATCGAAGCCTGCCGGACTTATCTTCCGGAGAATGCCTGCAAGCTGGATGACAGCCGCGTGCATATTTACTTTGACAACGCGCTGCGGTTTATCCGCCGCTGCACGGATGAGTACGACCTGATCATCGTGGACTCCAACGACCCATTCGGCCCCTCCGAGGGATACTTCACCCGGGAGTTCTACGGCATCTGCTACAACGCCCTGCATGAGGACGGCATCATGGTGAACCAGCAGGGCAGCCCGTTCTACAAGCATGACGCGGAAGCCATGCAGCGGAGCCACAAGCGGATCGTGAACACCTTCCCGATCAGCCGGGTATACCAGGCGCATATCCCGACCTACGCGGCGGGCTACTGGCTGTTCGGCTTCGCGAGCAAGAAGTACCATCCCATTGATGACTTCGACGAAGAACACTGGAAGAGCCTGCACCTGAGCACGAAGTACTACACGACGAAGCTGCATATCGGCTCGTTTTACCTGCCGGCTTACCTGGAGAAAATGCTGGAGGAGGTGGAAGCATGAAGAGAAACATTGAAACCTTTATCGGCTGCGACGCGGATTACGAAAGCGCGGAGATCGCGATTTTCGGCGCGCCCTTTGATTCCACCACCAGCTTCCGGCCCGGCGCGCGGTTCGGCTCATCCGCCATCCGCCATGAAAGCTTCGGCCTGGAGACCTACAGTCCCTACCAGGACAAAGACCTGGCGGATATCCGGGTGTTTGACTGCGGGGACCTGGAGCTGTGCTTCGGTTCCGCGGAAGCGGCCCTGCAGGATATTGAAGGGAAGGCCGGGGAAATCCTGGCGGACGGCAAGCTGCCCTTCCTCATCGGCGGTGAGCACCTGGTGACGCTGGGCGCGGTGCGGGCGGCGGTCCGGAAATACCCGGACCTGCACATCATCCACTTTGACGCCCATGCGGACCTGCGGGACGACTACCTGGGTGCGCAGCTCAGCCACGCCTGCGTGATGCGGCGGTGCCACGAGCTGACCGGCGACGGGCGGATCCACCAGTTCTGCATCCGCAGCGGGGAAAAGGCGGAGTTCACCTTCGCCGCAGCGCATACGGACATGCATAAGTTCAGCTTCGACGGCCTGGAGGAACTGGCCGGGAAACTGGCGGCGGAGAACACGCCGGTGTACCTGACCGTGGACCTGGACTGCCTGGACCCGTCCCTCTTCTGCGGAACGGGGACCCCGGAAGCCGGCGGCGTCCGGTTCACGGAGCTGCTGGACGCGATCCTGAAAGTCAGCAAAACCAACATTGTGGGCGTGGACGTGAACGAACTGGCGCCCATGCTGGACGCCAGCGGCGCGTCCACGGCGGCAGCCTGCAAAGTCGTGCGGGAAATGCTGCTGGCAATTCATGAATAAAAGATAACGGAGGATAAGAATATGAGCAGGGTACTGGTAATCGGATGCGGCGGGGTGGCCAGCGTGGCCATCCGGAAGTGCTGCCAGGCGGATGATGTGTTTACAGAGCTGTGCATTGCCAGCCGGACGAAGTCCAAATGCGACGCACTGGCGGCGTCCCTGGCGGGAAAGACGAAAACGAAAATCACCACCGCGCAGGTGGACGCGGACGACGTGGAACAGCTGAAGGCGCTGATCAACGGTTATAAGCCGGACCTGGTGATGAACATCGCGCTGCCGTACCAGGATCTCACGATCATGGACGCGTGCCTGGCCTGCGGCGTGAACTATATGGACACCGCGAATTATGAGCCCGAGGATACGGATGATCCGGAATGGCGCGCCATCTATGAGAAACGGTGCAAAGAGAAGGGCTTCTCCGCCTATTTCGACTACAGCTGGCAGTGGGCGTACCGCGAAAAGTTTGAGCAGGCCGGCCTGACCGCCCTGCTGGGCTGCGGCTTTGACCCCGGCGTCACGCAGGCCTACTGCGCCTATGCAAAGAAGCATGAGTTCGACACCATCGATACCATCGACATCCTGGACTGCAACGGCGGCGACCATGGCTATCCCTTTGCCACCAACTTCAACCCGGAGGTTAACCTGCGGGAGGTTTCGGCACCGGGCAGCTATATGGAAAACGGCAGATGGGTGGAAATCCCCGCGATGAGCATTAAACGGGAATACGACTTCGAGGATGTGGGGCCGAAGGACATGTACCTGCTGCACCATGAGGAGATCGAGTCCCTGGCTGTGAACATCCCGGAGGTAAAGCGGATCCGCTTCTTCATGACCTTCGGGCAGAGTTACCTCACGCATATGCGCTG
>JAFRTK010000081.1 GCA_017427165.1 Clostridia bacterium | reverse complement strand
TGACTACAACAACCTGCTGGGAACCATCCTGGAAAGCAGCAGCGCCCCGAATATCTTCTTCTCCTTCACGGGGATGTACGGGAATGAAAAATACCAGACTGTCCTGGACCATATGGAGGATCTCGCCGATCCCGCCCTTGGCCTGGACCTGGAATGCATCCGTCCCAGCCTGCTGAGCCCGGATGCTGAAGGCCGCCTGCTGATGGTCACGGTCTTCGCCCGGAACTACGGTATGCTGGTCAACAATGACCTGTTTATAAAAGAAGGGCTTCAGGTCCCCTCCACCTGGGAAGAGCTGCTGGCCGTATGCGAGGCGTTCCGTTCCAAAGGATATGCCAGCCCCCTGATGGGCTACAGCAAAGGTGCTTCCAGCAGCCTGATGAACACCCTGGTCTATCCGGAAGTCGTGGCCGCCCTCGCCGCCAGTCCGGAAATGCTGCAGGCCGCCAACGCGATGGAACCTTCCGCGGGCGAATGCATGCGCCCGGGGCTGGAGCGGATGATGCAGCTCATCGGAAACGGGTATATCGACCTGGAAAAATGCAATGAGATCTCCGACAACTACACCCAGGTTATCCTCCGCTTCTTTGAGGGGGATGTCCCCATGATGATCTGCACGGGCGACACCGTGTCCGGAACCGGCAAACGGGAAAGCCAATCCGAAGCGTTCTCCAAAGCTCCTTTCACCTATTCCTTCACCCCCGTTCCGCTGTCCGATGCCGGCGGGTATTTTGTGGACAGCCCATCCGTGGAATTCTCCGTCAACAAAACCTGTGAAAACCTGGACATGACCAACGAATTCATGCGCTTCCTGATCAGCCGGCAGGAGCTGAACAAAATGGCCTCCGTCAAACGCCTGGTGACACCGACCACCGACCTGTCCTTCGACTCAATCTACGAGCCCTTCGGCCGGGTACCGGCTGAGCGGGTCCTGTCCCCGGAAGTCATCGGCATCACGGATCCCCTGGCCGGCCAGGTCCGGAACGCGGCTTACCAGGTCGGCACCGGCGCCATCACCATCGATGAGGCCGTCAGCCAGTACGGTTCCCTCAAATAACCGGAATCCCGGTCTGGAATGAACATGAAAAACGGCGCCCTGCCCTTCCGGGCAGGGTGCCGCTGTTTATGCTTCAGGTAATCAGCCGTCGCTTAGTCCTTCGGGGCGAAGAAGCTGATGGGCGTCGCGCCGGTCAGTTTTTTCATGGAGGGGACCTCTCTTTCCCGGGCTTATGCCCGTGCCCCTATCATACTCGCCGCCCGCGCGAAAATCAATAGAAATATTTCAATATATCAATTATTTTTCGGCAAAAAAACACGCCGGAAATCCGGCGTGTGTCAGGCCGTCCCGCCTGTTGATTTTCTCATTTTTTGTCCTGGGCGTCACACTGCGCAACCAGGCCTTCCATAATCCTGTTCATCCGCTTCAGCGTGGTCCAGTTCAGCGAATACATTGTCCGCTTCCCTTCCCGCCGGCTCACCACGATCTCCGCGTCCGTCAGCACCTTCATGTCATGGGCCAGCGTTGGCTGGGTGATCTCAAAGGCTTTCAGGAGCACACAGGCGCACATTTCCCCGCAGCCCAGCATATCCACAATCTTCACCCGTTTGGGATCCGAAAGGGCCTTGAATGCCTTCGCCATCTTCTGGTACCGGATTTCCATCGCCGTTCCCCCTCCGTGCACGCCTGGCCTGTGTCTTTTAATATACCATATTCCGCCTGTCCCTGCCAGCGGGAAACATTTTCAGCACAATCTCATTGTTCCCCGTTCACAATCCGGATATACATCTCTTTCGGGATCATCGGGCTTTCCAGCTCCGCCACCGTTTCCGGGGAAAGCTTCAGCGCGGCGGCATATTCCTCCCCGGCCGCTTCAAAGCGCGCCAGCTTGGGATCCGCCAGCGGTGCTGCCGCCGGCACATTCAGCATCGGCGTCTCCGGCACGCACACCATGTCCAGGTTCCCGAAGCCGTTCCGGCACATGATCTTCAGGCCGTCGAAGTTTCCGTCCCAGTCCGGGAATCCGCATCCGCAGATCACCAGCGTGTGGATCTTCGAGAAATCCGCCAGTGCCTCATGCCGCACCGTTCCGTCCCCCGTCTGGACCATCTTCATCTTCACCAGCGGGATCGTCCGGTCCAGGAAAGCCTTCAGGTGGCTCGGCATCCCGTAGCAGTACAGCGGGAAGCTCCAGATGATGATGTCCGCCTCCCGGTAGATGTCCAGGATCGCGTTCTGGTCATCCTCAATCACGCAGTGCCCGTCCATCCGCTCCCAGCAGCCGAAGCAGCCCTGGCAGGGCGCGATGTCCTTGTCAATCACGCGGATCACGTTCACCTCGTGCTCCCCGTTCCGGTTCATGCCCTTCAGGAACGCCTCGGTCATCCGGAACGTATCGCTCTTCTCTTTGGGGCTTCCGTTCAGTACAAGAATTTTCATGCTTTTCTCCTCCACGGTACCGGGTTCTCCCTTCCCGGCGCCTTTTTTATTTCAGCGCGCGCAGCCACCGCGCGGCCATTTCAATCCATTCCTGGCATTCCGGGTGGATATTCGCGTCGTCCGGTGCGTACACCTGGTCGTTGCCCAGGCTCATCCCGTGCCCGCCGCGCTGCCAGATATGCAGTTCAAAGTCAATTCCGTGCCGGCACAGCTCATTGGCCAACAGCAGGCTGTTTTCCACAGGAACCGCGCCGTCCTCCCGCGTGTGCCACAGGAAGGTGGGCGGCGTATCATCCGTCACAAAATTCTCCAGGGACACTTCTTCCTTCAGTTTTTCGTATTCCTCTCCCAGCAGGTTCTCAAAGGAACCCCGGTGGGCATGCACCCCGGAGGTAATGACCGGGTAGCCCAGGATCATGGCGTCCGGCCGGCAGGCCTCTCCCTGCGGCATTTTATGCCACTTCAGGCCGATGTGCGCCGCGGCATGTCCGCCGGCGGAAAAGCCCATCACCGCCACCATCTTCGGATCGCACAGCCATTCCTCCGCGTGCGCATGGGCATATGCCACCGCCTCCGCGGCCTCTTCCAGCGCTTTCGGATACCGCACCGGCGCCACAGAATAGCGTACAACCACCGCCTGGATCCCCAGCGACACCAGCCGCAGGGCCACCGGCTCCGCTTCCCGGTCGCTGCGGTACGCGTATGCCCCGCCGGGAAACACCAGCATCAGCGGTTTCCTTCTTCCCGCTTCCACCGCCCGGTTGTCCGTCAGGTAGGTCTCCAGCTCCACTCCCGTTTCGGGAAGTTTAATCACTTCATGGCGCATATTTCCAAACGCCTCCATTCAATTTTTCCCCACCCGGTCAGCATATCACAACCCACTTCTTCGGGCAACAAAAAATCGAACGCAGGGACGGTTCCTTTCGTTCGATTTTTCGTACGGAGCGTACGGAGGGACGGTTCTTTTCGTACGTATTTTAACGCTCGTGACTAGCTCGAAAGCGAAAGCCCGGGGTGTTTCGCTCTCGGGACGTTTAAAGAACGCCGGTGCTTGCGCCATGGGGACGGATCCTATAGCTCATGAACATCTGCGTTGAGCGAAAGCCCAGGGTGTTTCGCTACGGGACGTTATGGAGCACGCCAGTTCTTAGCGATTGCCGAGTCGCAGACGATGGCAGAGCTTAGAATCTGCTGCGTGCGGAATACAGGCGCGAGCCGTGTCCCGTAGTGGAATTCCCTGGGCAGAAGCGAACGAATACCCAACCTGAGCAACAATCTATTTCATTCAAAATTTCTTACTTCGTGTGAAATAGTTCAGTCCTTATGCAGCACCAAAATCCATTCCCCGTACTCTTCCCCGGTCTGCAGTTCAAAATCCTTGTCCGCACTGTACCCTTTCGGCGTCTTCACCACCTGAACATGGTAATTCTGCTTTTCCCCGGCAAAGGTGATCACGCCGTTTTCATCGGCTTTGGCCGGATAACAGGTTTCATC
>JAFRTK010000080.1 GCA_017427165.1 Clostridia bacterium | reverse complement strand
TCAATCGGCTGGCAGTTGTTCCGGTTGGTGGAGCCGGTCGTCCCGTAGCGGGTATGCGCCACCGCCATCTTCCCTTTCGGGAAGGCCGACAGCTCCTGCCCGGTAAACACCTCATGCACCAGGCCGAGATCCTTGTGGGAGCAGAACAGTCCGTCCTCGTTCACCACAATCCCGCAGCTTTCCTGGCCCCGGTGCTGCAGCGCGTACAGTCCGTAGTAGCAAATGCCCGCCACGTCCGTCTCCTGCTCACTGTATACTCCGAAAACCCCGCATTCCTCATGAACTGCCATGTTTCTGCCTTCCGCCCTGCCGGTTGTCCGGCTTTATTATTCTCCCCGCCCGGAGGATGCCAGGTACATATTCACTTCTCCGGCCGCAGCCCGGCCGTCCGCCAGGGCCCGCACCACCAGGGACTGTCCGGTCCGCATATCGCCTGCGGAGAACAGGTTCCCCGCCAGGTGATGGCTTCCGTCCCCGGGCATCATGCGGCCGCGCGCGTCCGGATTCGCGTGGAACACGCCGGCCGTCTTTGCCTCACATCCGGTAAACCCGGCTGCGATCAGCAGCAGCTCGCACGGGATTTCCTGCTCCGTGCCGGGAATATTCTCAAATCCTTTTTCTCCCCGGCGCACTTTTACAATGATCACCGCACGGATATGTCCGGCGTCATCGGTCTTGATTTCTTTGATGGTTGTTTCAAAAATCCGGGGATCCGCGCCCTGCTTCCAGGCGGCCTCCAGCTGACCGTAATCGGTCCGCAGGATCCGCGGCCATTCCGGCCAGGGGTTGTTCGCCGGCCGGGCATCCGGTGCCGGGGGCATCAGCTCCAGCTCCGTCACCTGCGCGCATCCCTGCCGCAGCACGGAACCGACGCAGTCATTGCCGGTATCGCCGCCGCCGACCACCACCACGTGCTTTCCCTTGGCGCTCATTGCGGATTCCCGCTTCTCCAGCAGGGAGCGGGTGGTCTCCGTCAGGTAATCCACCGCAAAATGCACGCCGTCCGCGTCGCTGCCGGCCACGCCAAGTCCGCGGGGCGTCCGCGCGCCGCAGCAGAGCAGCACCGCGTCATATTCCGCAAGCAGTGCGTCATCCGGTTCGGTGTTCAGCCGGAAGCGCACGCCTTCCTGTTCCATCAGGCGGATCCGGCGTTCCACAACTTCCTTGGGCAGTTTCATGTTCGGAATGCCGTACATCAGCAGTCCGCCCGGCCGGTCCGCACGCTCGATGACCGTCACGGTATGCCCGCTGCGGTTCAGCAGGTCCGCTGCCGCCAGTCCGGAAGGTCCGCTTCCGACCACAGCAACGGTTTTTCCGGTGCGTACGGACGGAGTCCGCGGCCGGATCCAGCCGTTGGCAAACGCGGCTTCAATCAGGTACAGTTCATTGTCCCGGTTGGTTACTCCGTTGTCCGCCAGGTTGCAGGCTTTCTCGCACAGGGCGGGACACACCCGTCCGGTGAATTCGGGGAACGGGGCAGTCATCAGCAGGCGGCCGAACGCCTCCTGCTCAAAGCCGTCCTCCAGCAGGCTGTTCCACTCGGGAATCAGGTTATGCAGCGGGCATCCGAAATCCGACTGGCAGAACGGCACGCCGCAGTTCATGCAGCGGGATGCCTGCCGGCAGCGGATCTCCTGCCCCTGTGCCGTGTGCAGGTCCTCAAAGTCCAGCACCCGTTCCGCCTCAGGGCGCAGCGGATTCTCGCACCGCGTGTATTCCAGAAAACCGGCTGTGTTTCCCATATCCATGCTCCTTTCGCGGATCAAACTCCGGCGAAATAAAAAACAAGGCATAGGAATGATTCCAAAACACCCTTGCCTTGTTGGAGGCATCATACCACCGCGGAAAACCGCCGTCAATGACCGCATTGTTTTTTGCGTGTTCTGCCGCTTGACAAAACCGGAAACCGCGGTTAGAATTCCCGCATCCGGTGAGGCGCAAGGGTGTGCAAACACCCCGGCGCCTTTTTCTTTTGCCGGGGTGCCGGAATTCTACACACGGAAAGGATCGTGATCTGGATGACATTCTCTCCCGCAAACACTATCTGGGTGCTGCTCGGTGCGGCGCTGGTCTTCTTCATGCAGGCAGGCTTTGCCATGTGCGAAGCCGGCTTTACCCGGGCCAAGAATACCGGCAATATCCTCATGAAAAACCTGATGGACTTCTGCATCGGTACTCCCCTGTACTGGCTCTTCGGCTACGGTATCATGTTCGGCGCGGGCACCGCGCTGTTCGGCTGGATTGATCCCTTCATCATGGGGGATTACAGCCATATTCTCCCGGCGGGTGTTCCGCTGTGGGCCTTCGCGATTTTCCAGACAGTCTTCTGCGCCACCTCCGCCACCATCGTTTCCGGTGCCATGGCTGAGCGCACGAAGTTCTCCGCCTACTGCATCTACTCCGCTGCGATTTCCCTTTTCATCTATCCGGTCTCCGGCCACTGGATCTGGGGCGGCGGCTGGCTGGCGGAAATGGGCTTCCATGATTTTGCCGGTTCCACGGCCGTGCATATGGTCGGCAGCGTCTGTGCCCTGGTCGGTGCAAAGATCCTGGGGCCCCGTATCGGCAAGTACGGCAAGGACGGAAAGCCGAAAGCCATCCTGGGCCACAATCTTTCCATCGCCGCCCTGGGCGTCTTTATTCTGTGGTTCTGCTGGTTCGGATTCAACGGCGCCTCCACCGTCGGTATGGACAGCGATGAGCTGATCGAATCCGCCAGCCTGGTCTTCTTCAACACCAACCTGGCGGCCGCGGTCGCTACCTTCGCCGCGATGGCCTTCACCTGGATCCGTTACGGCAAGCCCGATGTCTCCATGACCTTCAACGCGGCACTGGCCGGCCTGGTCGGCATCACCGCCGGCTGCGACGCGGTCAACCCCTTCGGCGCGGCAATCATCGGCCTGGTCTGCGGCATTGTCGTGGTCCTCTCCGTGGAACTGTTCGACAAGGTCATCAAGATCGATGACCCGGTCGGCGCTATCTCCGTGCACGGCGTATGCGGTGCCCTCGGCACCATCCTCACCGGTTTCTTTGCCACCGGTGTCTCCACCATGAAGGGTGTCTTCTACGGCGGCGGATTCAAATTCCTGGGCATCCAGGCCCTGGGCGTCCTGGCCACCATCGCCTGGACGGGAACCGTAATCACCGTTGTATTCATGCTCATCAAAAAGACGATCGGCCTGCGGGCAGGTGCTGCGGACGAGATCATCGGCATGGACCGCTCCGAGCACGGCCTGCCAACGGCATATTCGGGCTTTGCCCTCCTGCCGGATGACAGCACTCCCGCCGGCATGGTGCCGGTGGCTGCGCCTGCTGCCGCTGCTGTGGAAGCCGCTGCTCCCGCTCCTGCCCCCGCGGCGGAACGCCCGGCCGAACCGGTCTACACCCGGGTACAGATCATCTGCCGTCCTTCTGCCCTCGAAGGCCTGAAGACCGCTATGAACAAAATCGGCATCACCGGCATGACCGTCACCAACGTTATGGGTTACGGCATGCAAAAGGGCAAGCCCGAGTACTACCGCGGCGTTCCGGTGGAAGCGACCCTGCTTCCCAAGGTACAGGTGGATATCGTGGTCAGCAGCGTCCCGGTCCGCACCGTGGTGGATACAGCCCGCAGTGTGCTGCACACCGGTCATATCGGAGACGGCAAGATCTTCGTCCAGGATGTGGAGAATGTCATCCGTGTCCGGACCGGCGAAGAGGGCTTCGATGCCCTGCAGCAGGCCGACGAATAACTGCCGGTTTCACCTTCATTCCGTTCCCTTTCCCGCCGGGTTTCTTCCCGGCGGGTTTTTGATGCTTCCGATACGGTTTTTTCCATGTTGTTTTCGGATTGTATGCCGGTTTTGGTCTTGAAGTCAGCCGTGTTTTCTTATAAAATAAGTCGAATTTCGGGAAGGAGGATGTTCCCTTGAATTACGCTGAGGAATCCCTGCGCCTGCATGGCGAATGGAAAGGAAAAATTGAAGTTGTTGCCACGGTTCCCGTTGCCACCAAAGAAGACCTGAGTCTCGCTTACACGCCGGGTGTGGCGCAGCCGTGCCTCGAAATCCAGAAGGATATCAGCAAAAGCTATGAACTGACCCGCCGCCACAACCTCTGCGCGGTCATTACGGACGGCAGCGCGGTGCTCGGCCTGGGCGACATCGGTCCCGAAGCCGGAATGCCCGTGATGGAAGGCAAGTGCGTGCTCTTCAAGTCTTTCGGAAATGTGGACGCTTTCCCGCTGTGCGTCAAAACCCATGATGTGGACGAGTTCGTCAATACAGTCTACCTGCTGTCCGGAAGTTTTGGCGGCATCAACCTGGAAGATATCTCAGCTCCCCGCTGCTTCGAGATTGAACGCAAGCTCAAGGAAAAGTGCGATATCCCGATTTTCCATGACGACCAGCACGGCACCGCGGTGATCACCCTTGCCGGCCTGACGAATGCCCTGAAGGTAGTCGGCAAGAAAAAGGAAGACGTCCGTGTCGTCACTTCCGGTGCCGGTGCCGCGGCGGTTTCAATCGTTAAGCTGCTGCTTTCCGCCGGATTCAGGAATATCACGATGTGTGACCGTAAAGGCGCGATTTACAAAGGCCGCGACGGGCTGAACTGGATCAAGGAAGAAATGGCGGAGGTGACCAACCTCGACCGGAAGCCCGGCACGCTGGCCGACGCCCTGGTCGGAGCGGATGTATTCATCGGTGTTTCCGCCCCCGGCACTGTCACCACCGAAATGGTCCGTACCATGAACCGTGACGCGATCATCTTTGCCTGTGCGAATCCGACGCCGGAGATCTTCCCGGACGATGCCCGGGCAGGCGGAGCGGCGGTCATTGCCACCGGCCGGAGCGATTTCCCGAACCAGATCAACAATGTTCTGGCATTCCCGGGCATTTTCCGCGGCACATTTGACGTCCGTGCCAGCGACATCAACGAGGAGATGAAGATGGCCGCGTCCATGGCGCTGGCAAACCTGATCTCCCCCGAAGAGCTTTCTGCGGACTATATCATCCCGAAGGCGTTTGACAAGCGGGTCGGCCCCGCGGTCGCAAAAGCCGTTGCCCAGGCCGCGCGCGACAGCGGTGTTGCCCGGATCTGAATCCTCCCGGATATATAAATGCTGCCCGTCCTGCGCTCAGCAGGACGGGCATTTTCCGGGAAATCCCATGATCTTTCTTACTCTGCTGCGGTCTCCGTCACCACAGTCAGCGGAATCGCTTCCTCCATATGGATCCATGTGTCGCTGTACAGCGGCACCAGCGACAGGCCTTCCAGGTCATCCATCCGTTCAAATGCCAGCCAGGCACTGCCTCTGAGGTCCGGTTCCTCGTTCACCGCTTCGATCTCTTCCCCGTCTTTGATCAGGATCCAGGTCATAATCGAATCCATGTCTTTTCCTGTTTCCTGGTATTTCTCAAAGTGATCCCAGTAATCCGCCCATTCTTCCGGAGCCTCTCCGCTCACCGTAACATTCCCCTGCAGGTCAATCTGGCCGCAGGTGAATTCGGCCTTTGCTTCATATGTTTCGGTTCTGGTGCTTCCCTCCAGGCGGATCAGGTTGTCATTCCGGACCACGGTAAAGGGGATCTCTGTTTCTTTGATATCTTCAAAATATTCGTGAAATGTCGTATAGTCCTGGAAGCTGACAGAATCATACTCTGTCAGTTTCAGTTTGAGCGTCAGGCTTTCGGCTGCCTTGTCATCCGGTACCGCGCATTCCTTCCAGCCGATCCAGCTGCCGTCCTCCTGCCGCTGGAAAACGCTCTGGTGATTCTGCATGAATGTGCCGTCCATGAAATAAACCGGTTCATTCGGGGTTGCGCCGCGGGAGACCATCCAGCGCTGCCCCTTTCCGTCCATCATGTCAATCTTCTGCTGAATGATCTCATCATCGCTCGTATAGTATTCAGCCATGATATAGTCTTCCCGCTCTTCTCCCCATTCATATTCCCGGTCGGGAACGCCGTCATATACCTCTGTAAAATCCACATTTCCGGTCATCCGGAAGGAAACGAACACCCGGTTTCCCTCATAATAGGCCTCATCGATTTCCACGGTCACGCCGCTGTCTGTGGTTGCCTTCACGGCGATCTTCTCCGCATTCTCGCTCAGCGGCTTCAGCCGGACGTCCGCGTTTTCCCCCTTGGACAGTTTTTCAAACAGACCCAGTCCCGCCGCTACCGCCGCGGTAATCGAAAGAATAATCAGCACAATCGCTATCACCATGGATGCGGACAGTTTTCTGCCCATCATTGTCTCTCCTTTCACGTTTACAAGCACCCGCCGCACGAGCCATGGATCCGCCTGTAAGCCGGAGAGAGTGTTATTCATTGCTTTCTGAACGCATTCCTGTTCCTCATGCAGATTCATATGCTTCACTCCTTTCCATCGCTTCCCGCAGTTTTTTCCGTGCACGGTTCAGGCGGTTTCCGATCGCCTGCAGGCTGATGCCCAGGGCGTCCGCCGCCTCATTGTAGGTCATTCCCTGCAGCCAGCACAGCAGGGCTGCTTCCCGCATCTTTGCGGGAAGCTTCATTATTTCCATTGTCAGTTCCCGGTCCTCCGGTTCCACCGGTTTCGCGGGTTCCGGAAGCATATCCGGGGTTATATTCCGGTCCACATGCCGGAACCATCCGGTTCGGCTCATGTCCTTGCATGTATTGATGGCAATCCGGCTCAGCCATGTCCTCTCCGATGCCGTTTCCCGGTATTTATCCAGATTCCGGTATGCTTTGATAAAGGTTTCCTGTACCGCGTCCCTGGCCAGCTCCGCGTCATGCAGATACGCATAGCACAGCCGCAGCAGGGGCGTCTGGTACTGGATCACCATCTTCTCAATTCGTTCATCCGGACTGTCAGGGCCCTTGACAGCTTTCACGGCTTCTTCACCTCCCGCAGTCATGCATGGGATATCTGCAAACCGTTTGCATATCCCATGCCCGTTCGGGCCGCATCTGTCTCCTGTTCGCCGGGTTTTCCGGTTCAGCCCGTTTTCATCTATTAGACGATATCACAAATCATTTTTCAACCATAATAGAAAAAAGATTTTCCATTCTCCTTTTTCTGTAAAAAATCGATCTGCCTCCTTTGATTTTATTCTGTGTCATCTATTCCTTTTTATATGTTTGCTTCTCTTTTCCCGTTTTCACTGATATAGACTAAAATATTGCATATTTTGCTATGATACATTAAAAGTACATATAATTATTGTAATTTGAATTGTAATGTTGGGACAAATATGTAATAATGTCAATAATCTATAATCGCGATTCATGCATATGCACATTTCACCTATTTCCCGAGGGGAACCGGAAAGTTATACCGGCAGCGACCGAAGAAAAGGAGGAAATCATATGAAGAAGAAAACGCGCGCATATTTACGCCGATGGACCGGTTTGTTCCTGGCCGTCTGCGTATTTGTCACCATGGCAGTCCCTGCCCTGGCGGATGAACC
>JAFRTK010000079.1 GCA_017427165.1 Clostridia bacterium | reverse complement strand
TGTTGGCGGCGCCGGCACGGGCACGCTGCACGTCACCCTTGCGCTGCGGGCCGTCCAGGATCATCTGGTCGCCGGTGTAAGCGTGAACGGTGGTCATGATACCAGCCTGGATCGGGAAGGCATCATTCAGGGCCTTGGTCATGGGCGCCAGGCAGTTGGTGGTGCAGCTGGCAGCGGAGATGACCTGGTCTTCGGGCTTCAGGGTGTTGTGGTTGACGTTGTAAACGATGGTGGGCAGGTCATTTCCGGCAGGCGCGGAGATAACAACCTTCTTGGCGCCGGCTTCGATATGAGCCATGCTCTTTTCCTTGGAGGTGTAGAAGCCGGTGCACTCGAGCACGACGTCCACGCCCAGCTCGCCCCAGGGGCAATCCTTCGCGTCCTTGATCGCGTAGATGATGATCTCTTTGCCGTCCACGATGATGGAATTCTCAGTCGCTTCGACGGTGTGCTTGTTCTCGCCGATCACGCCGCAGTAACCCTTCTGGGCGGTATCGTACTTGAGCAGGTGAGCCAGCATCGCGGGGCTGGTCAGGTCGTTGATAGCGACCACTTCATACCCGGGCGCGCCGAACATCTGACGGAACGCGAGACGACCGATCCGGCCGAAACCATTAATCGCAACTTTCACTGCCATTGGAAAAAACCTCCTTAAACATTGGTTGATCGAAATCAGTTCCACCGGCTATTCTACCTTTTTTTACACGCTTTTGCAACTGTTTTTTTGGACTGTGAATTATTGACTTCCTTCTTTAATAATGCTATGCTAACAAGACGAGGCAAGTTCGTACAATTTTGTTACGCATTCAATTATTTAAAGGAGGTACCCCTGATGGAAAACATCCCTGTCATTAAGCTGGGTCTGGTCGCCGTATCCCGCGACTGTTTCCCGATCTCCCTGAGCGAAAAGCGCCGCGCCGCCATCGCCGCCAAGCTTGCGGAGAAAAAGCTGAACTTTGTTGAAATCAAGAAGACCGTTGAGAGCGAGAAGGACATGCTGGCCGCTGTGGAAGAACTGAACGCGGAAGGCTGCAACGCCGCCTGTGTGTTCCTCGGAAACTTCGGTCCTGAAACGCCCGAAACCCTGATCGCCGCCAAGTTTGACGGACCCGTGATGTTCGTGGCTGCCGCCGAAGGCGACGGAGACATGATCAACGGCCGCGGCGACGCGTACTGCGGTATGCTGAACTGCTCCTACAACCTCGGCATGCGGCACCTGAAGGGCTACATTCCGGAATATCCCGTGGGCAACGCCGCCGAGCTGGCGGACAAGATTGAGGAGTTCTTCCCGATCGCCCGCGTGATCGTCGGCCTGAAGAACCTGAAGATCATCACCTTCGGACCCCGGCCCCAGGACTTCTTTGCCTGCAACGCCCCCATCAAGGGACTGTATGAGCTGGGCATCGAAATCGAGGAAAACAGCGAGCTCGACCTGCTGGTGAGCTACAAAGAGCATGCCGGAGATCCCCGCATTCCCGCCGTGTGCGCAGACATGGCCAAGGAAATGGGCGAAGGCAAGTACTATCCCGACATGAGCGAGCGCATGGCTCAGTTCGAACTGACCCTGCTCGACTGGGCGGAAGCCCACAAGGGCGCCCGGAAGTATGTGGCCTTCGCTGACAAGTGCTGGCCCGCTTTCCCGTCCCAGTTCGGCTTTGAGCCCTGCTACGTGAACAGCCGCCTGGCTTCCCGCGGAATCCCGGTTTCCTGCGAAGTGGACATCTACGGCGCGCTGAGCGAATACATCGGCGCCTGCCTAACCGGCGACGCGGTCACCCTGCTGGACATCAACAACTCCGTGCCGGAGTACATCTACGACGCCGACATCAAGGGCAAGTACGACTACCAGCTGCATGACACCTTCATGGGCTTCCACTGCGGCAACACCCCGAGCTGCAAGATGTGCGCAGACCGCGCGGTCAAGTACCAGCTGATCCAGCACCGCCTGCTCGAGCCCGAAGGAAGCGATCCGGACTTCACCCGCGGCACGCTGGAAGGCGACATCGCGGCCGGCCCGATCACCTTCTACCGCCTGCAGTGCGACAGCGAAGGCGAAGTTCGTGCCTACCTGGCTGAGGGCGAAGTGCTGCCCGTGGCCACCCAGTCCTTCGGCGGCATCGGCGTGTTCGCCATCAAGGAAATGGGCCGCTTCTACCGCCACGTGCTGGTGCAGAAGCGCTATCCGCACCACGGCGCCGTTGCGTTCGCGCACTGCGGAAAGCTCCTGTTCGAAGTCTTCAAGTACCTGGGCGTGAAGGACATCGCGTGGAACCAGCCCGCGAACCTGCCGTATCCCACGGAGAACCCCTGGGCATAATCCATCACCTGTCTGCGGGCAGCCGAAAGGCTGCCCGTTTTTTTCGCCAAGTGGCGGATGATATTCCGTTTTTGCCGGATTATTGCCGTTTTGTGGGAATTTGATGTCCATTTAGGCCGGAAATTGTGTCTAAAATGGTGATGATGTGACGATTCCGTCCCAAAAATATTGACAAATTGTTGCATTCATGGTAATATACTTCAAACATTTGTTTCCGCTGCCTTTCTTCCGGGCGGCTTCATGATAGATATTCCGGTGTTTTTCATGATGACAGGCGTTTCCGGCGGTCGTCCCGCCCAACGCCTTCCGGCCATGGAGGTGGCAGTTTTTTTGAGTACCCGATATACCATTGTTCATTATTACCACAGCGGTTTCTCCGTCGCGAGCGGCGATACCCTGCTGGTATTTGATTACTGGCGCGGAGAGGACATGGAGCTGGCTGAAGACCGCCAGCTGAGAGAAGAACAGATCCGCTCCTTCCGGAACGTTGTGGTATTTATCAGCCACGAACACATCGACCACCTGGATCCCATCGTATTCACCTGGAAAGACCTGACAAACGTCACCTATATCGTTTCTTCCGACATGCCGGTCGGCACACGCGGCAAGCGCATGGCCCCCGGTGATACATATTCGCCTGTACCGGGTGTGGATGTCACCGCATTTGACTCCACCGACCTGGGCGTGAGTTTCCTGGTCGATTTCAACGGCCTGCACGTTTTCCATGCGGGGGACCTCAATTTCTGGCACTGGCGGGAGGAATCCTCCATGCAGGATATCGAGGAAGCCGACGCGGAATTCCGGAAGGTGGTTTCCACCATCAGCGGGCAGGATATCGATATCGCCTTCTTCCCGGTGGATCCCCGGCAGGGCGCGATGTATGAGGCCGGCGCCAACTATTTCATCATGAGCGTCAAGCCGCAGATCCTCGTGCCGATGCACTATTTCCACCGGGCGGACGTCGCGCTGGAATACGCGCGGACCGCATCCAGCCGGGATACGGAAGTGATCGCCATGCCGCTGTACGGCGATACCATCCGCATTGAAACAGATGATGAAGGCTACCTGAATGTGACGCCGATCCGGATCACAGGCGCCGCCGCAAAGGCCGGAGAAGGCGAAAACGGGGACAGTGAAAGCAAGGATGGAACGGCATCGGATTTCCCCGATACGGAGCTGGACGGGGACAATCCGTTCTATGAAAGCGACCTGCCGATTCCCGGCCTTTCCGAAAACGGCGATGATGAGGTCTGACCTGTTGATATTCAATGTTTTCCACCGTTATCCACAGGTTTTCCACACCCGTTTCCGGATTTCCACAAAAGGCTGTTAGTTTCTGAAACCCTTATATTTCCTTGCTTTCACAGCATGGAAATCTTTGATCCCTTATAAATCAAGCGTTTGCGCGCTGTGGAAAACTCCTCCTTCCGGATGCCCGGAGGGAGGAGTTCTTTTTGATTGTGCTGATCGGGTCATAATCATGCCCGGTTTTGATAAACGAAACCCTTTTCCGGGTTATAGCTGAAAAACCTGACCGGTGGACAGCGCGTACAGACATTTTTCATGTACTTTTCTTCCGGTGAGCGTTTCCAGGGCAACCGCGTACCAGGCCAGCTGGGGCCGGTAGGATTCGCAGAATACTTCCGGATCTTCAATCCGGTCCGTTTTGTAATCCAGCAGGATCCAGTTCCCGTTTTCCACAAACGCGCAGTCGATAACCCCCTGGATCAGGAGATTCTCTTCCTCCCGGAAAAGATTGAAGCCCCATTCCCGGTGGATTTCCGGGCTGGCCAGCATCCGGCGCCCGATATCCGAGGAGAAGAACCCGGCAACATCCGCCGCGTCAATCACTTCCGCTTCCTCATCCCGGAGAATCCCGGAGGACTTCATCTCGTCCCTCATCCGGATAATCTCCTGTTCCAGCCCAGTACCCGCGCCGCGAACCCGCGCCAGGTCCACCAGCGAAAGGAACCGATGCGTCACAGTACCGCGCCAGGCGCCCTGCTTCTCCGGCGGAACCGTCATAAACGGCGGCAGCCGGCTCATATCATATTTCCGGAGCGCACGGGAGAACCGTTCCGGAATCCGCTTTTCCTCCGGCGTTTCCTCCTGATCCTCCGGTCCGAACGCTTCCTGCTCCGCCTTACGGATAATCGCCGTAACCGACCGCTTGATCATGCGGTCAGGGTTTTCCTCTTCCTCAAACGATTCTTTCCACAGTCCATCCACAGGGGTTTGAGAAAGCAAGGAATTAAGCCAGTTTTCCAGGTTGTGGATAACCGGTGCATTTTCCACATTTTTCTGTTGATTAATTCCCAAAGTCCTTATTTTCCAATGGGTTGAGTGATGTGCACAACCTGTGGACAATTTTTCCGCATCCCGGAGTGCAGGCACAATCCAATCCAGGAAATCCCGGGCGGACTGAACCCTGTGTTCGCCGGGCGGAAGCTGCCAGTTCAGCCGATCCTCCGTAATTCCGGCCAGGAACATCCGCTCCTGCGCACGGGTCATCGCCACATACAGCAGGCGAATCCTCTCCGCACGTTCTTCCCGTTCCTTTTTCCAGGCAAAAATCTCATCCGCGGCGGTCTTCCTGGAAATCCGCTGCTTCGGTTCCTTATACCGCAGGGCAATTCCCAGCTCCGCATCCACCTGGACAGACGCTTCCTGTCGGCCTTTCATCCCTTTGTCCAGCCCGAGGCAGAACACCACGGGAAACTGCAGGCCCTTGGACTTATGCATCGTCATGATCCGGATCACATTGTCGTTTTCCGCCAGCGGGGCGGCTGCGCGGGTATCCCCGCCGGATGCCTGATCCGCCGCGAAGGAAAGAAAATCCCGGATCGTATAAATTCCCGCATCCTGTACCGCATCCGCCTGCATACACAAAAGCCGGATGTTTTTCTGCGCGGTATGTCCCGCCGGCGACGCACCGGCCATGGCGTAATGCATGGAATCCCCCGCCAGGTGGAACAGGAATGTTCCGAGCGGCATGGTCTTTGACAGTTCCCGCCATTCATCCAGCTTCTGCTTCGCGCCGGCACAGCGCTTCCCGATTTCCGTGTCCTGCGCGGCGCACATGTCAAATGCCTGCCAGAAAGGTATTTTGCCCGAAGCGCACAGGCGGATTTCCGCCATCTCCTGCTCAGTAAACATAAACGGCGGATTCCGGAGCGATGAAATCAGCGGCAGGTCCTGATACGGATTCTGCATCAGCTCCAGCAGACGGAGGAAGGACTGCACCTCATCCAGCGTGTAAAAATCCGCACCACCGTCAAAGAACACCGGAACATTGCGCGCAGTCAGCGTTTCCACCAGCTTCGGTGCATCGCTGCTGACCTTCTGCATCAGGATGACCATGTCCCGGTAATCAAAGCCTTCATTTTTCAGTTCCAGCGCTCGCTCCGTGATATAATCCGCCAGCGCTTCATGATACGGGATTTCCGGATTCGGCTCCAGCAGGTCCACCATGACCGGAAAATTTCCTTCAACCTCCCTGCCGGGAATCAGCTCTTCCTGCGGGGTATAATCCATCTCCGCGGTGGATTCCCGCATGACATCCCGGAAAACCGTATTCGCGGTTTCCAGGATTTCCGGCCGCGAACGGAAATTCATCTGCAGGGACAGGCAGTCCCCGTCCGTATCCGGCTGAATATATTCCCGGGAACGGCGCATGAAAATCATCGGATCCGCCAGGCGGAAGCGGTAAATGCTCTGCTTGACATCCCCGACTATGAAAAGGCTGTTTTCGTCGCCGAGCAACGCCTGGATAATCGCGTCCTGCACCGCAGATACATCCTGGCATTCATCCACAAATATATACTGCCAGCGCTGCTGAACCGATTGCCTGTATTCCGCCGACCGCAGGATTTTCAGCGATTTATGCTCCAGGTCCTGGAAATCCAGTACCCGCATTTTCAGCTTCGCCTGTTCAAAATTTTCCAGCGTCAGCAGGATGATTTTCCGCAGCGCCGCGAGTGATTCCTTAATGTTTGTGAATTCCCCGCACACCTTTTCCGGGTCCGGGAAAATCAGGCCGGATATTTCCTCATCCAGCTTTTTCAGCTTCTTCCTGATTTCCTCATACCTGGATTTCCAACCGGACTCAATAATATTCAGCCCCCGGACACCCGGCATGCGGCAGAAACCTGCTTCCAGCTTTTCCGGGGAAACTGCTTCCCCGCCTGCCCATAATTGTTTCACGTGAAACAATTCGCTGTCCTTTGCCCACACATCCCGGTACGCATCCAGCCGCCCGTCCTCATCGAACATCCGGTATTGCTGCCGAAGCAGGATGGACGCCGTATTCAGCTTCTCCTGTACAATCTCCCCGGCATACCGGAACCAGGGATGACTGCTGTCAATCTGTTCCGGAACTCCGGCACAGGCCATTTCGAGCCATTCTTCCGGATCCGGCAGTGACATCATAAAGGTATACACGGAACTGACAATCCGCTGCGTTTCATCCTTTTCAAAACGCTTCCTGAAAATTCCGAAATCCGAATCATTATCCTTCAGCAGCATATTGCACGCAGATCGGAATGCCGTATCAAACAGCTTCTGACGGACACCCGCCTCGCAGATCCGGAACATAGGATCCACACCCGCCGCCTGGAATTCCTGCCGGATCAGACGCTGGCAGAAACTGTGGATGGTGGAGATCTCCATCATATCAATTTTGTTGTATGCTTCCCGGATATTGGGATCCTGTCGCTGCTCCCTCATCCTCTTCCTGATTTTTTCCTTCATCTCCGCGGCAGCCGCGTTGGTAAATGTGACAACCAGGAAAGCTTCCGGATCCGCGCCCTCCCGGATCAGCCGCAGCACACGTTCGATCATCACCGCGGTTTTTCCGCTTCCGGCCGCAGCAGAACAGATGAGCTTCCGCTCATCCGAATCGATCACCATTTTCTGTTGTTCTGTCCACTGCGTCATATGCTCACCCCGGTGATTGTTTCACGTGAAACAATTTCAGCTGAAATCCGGTTCCGCCGGTTCCGCAAGCGGAATCGACTCCCCGGCATTTGTTTCCTCAATATCCGCAGTTCCGTCTTCCGCGCTGACACGGTACACCCGGTAATCGCCATCCAGCTCCAGGTCGCTCTCATCTGTGCAGGTGATGAACGTCTGGTAATCACTGATTTCCGATACCAGCCGGCGGCGGCGGTTCTTATCCAACTCGCTCATCACATCATCCAGCAGCAATACCGGCGTCTCCCCGCCGACCTGCCTGAGTACCTTCATCTGTGCCAGCTTCAGGCTCAGCGCGGCGGTCCGGATCTGTCCCTGGGACGCGAAGACCTTCATGTTCTTTTTGTTCAGCGACAGGTTCAGGTCATCCCGGTGGGGACCGACAGACGTGACCCCGGTCCGGATATCATCCTCCCGGCTTTCCGCCATCTGCGCGAGAAACGCCTCTTCCGGATTTTCCGCTTCCCGCAGGGATGAATGATAGCTGACCCGGAACTCCTCCCTGTCCAGCCCGGAAATATTGCGGTATGTTTCCGCTCCCAGGTCGCTGAGCAGTTCCACGATTTTACTCCGCCCGGCGACAATCGCCGCGGCCGGTCCCGCCATGGCCTGCTCAAAATCCGGCAGCAGGTTCTTTCCCGTTCCGCCGTTGACCCGCAGGTTCCGCAGCAGGGCATTGCGCTGCTCCAGCCCGGAACGGTACTGCTGCAGGGCAATAAAATACCCCCGGTTCACCTGGCTGATCATCATGTCCAGGTACCTGCGGCGCAGGGACGGTCCTTCCTTGATCAGCCCAAGGTCCTCCGGGGAAAAGATGACGCACTGCAGGCAGCCCATCATGTCCGAAAACCGCTGGATCCGCTTTCCGTCTATCAGGATCGTTTTTTTATTTAAATCGTTAGGTACCAAACGAATGGTGATTTTCCGGCGGACCCCGCCGGTCATCACCGTGATTTCACACACACCGAACTGTTCACCCATCCGCACCGCGCTCTGGTCCCCGGTGATCCGGTGGCTCTTTCCGAGGGCGCAGTAATGTATAGCTTCGAGCAGGTTCGTTTTGCCCGAGCCATTTGCGCCGAAAAAGAGATTCACTCCTTCGTGAGGAAGGAGTGTCATCTCCCGGTAATTCCGGAAATTACGCAGTGTGATATCCTGGATGATCATTGAAATACACGCACCGGCAGGATCAGGTAAATATACTCGTCACCGGTCTGCGGGACAACCACGCAGGGGCTGACGCTTGAATTGAACTTCATGCAGAGGTTCTCGTCCGATACATTGCGGATCACATCCGTGATATACCGGGCATTGAACGCGATATCCACCGGTTCGCCGATCAGGGACGCTTCCATCTCTTCCTCCACATCGCCCAGCTCAGCGTTGGAGGTGATGCGCAGCACATCCCCGCGGAAACTCATCTTAATGAGGTTGTTCTTTCCCTCCCGCGCCATCAGGCCTGCGCGCTCAATCGCGTCCGCAACCGCCGTCCGGTTGGCCCGGGCTTCCGTTTTGAAATCCGTGGGCAGGATCCGGCGGTAATCAATGTATTCCCCGGCCAGCAGGACGCTGGACAGGCGGATATTCCCGAAGGTGCACTGCATGCGGTTCTGGCTGAACATCATGGTGCAGAACGCCTCATCATCCGGCAGAATCCTGGACAGTTCATTGAGCACTTTTCCGGGAATGATCGCCTTGACAACGTCCTTCCCTTCCGGAAGCTCAAAGGGCTGGAACAGCTTCTGCATGGACAGGCGGAATCCGTCCAGCGCAACCAGGCGTGCCTCACTGCGGCTGACCTCCAGGAGGCTGCCCGTCAGGATCTGGCGGCTTTCATCCGTTGCAATCGCGAAGACCACATGGGAAATCATTTCCTTCAGCTTCTTCTGGGGAATCTTGACCTGTGATCCGCCGGACAGCGGATTAATTTCCGGATATTCCGCTGCATTCATGACCGCCAGGTTGCTGCGGTTCTTCATGCAGCGGATGGTCGCCGTACGGTTGTCCGTAACGGAAATGTTGACCGTGCCGGCCGGCATTTTGCGGATCAGCTCCGTAAACAGCCGTCCCGGAAGTACCGTCTGGCCTTCCTCCTGGATGGCGGCGGCATTCGTATACTCAATGACCAACGAACCGTCGGAACAGGTGAGCTGCACCCGTCCGTCATCCGCGGAAATCAATACACCTTCCAGAATCTGTTTGGCCGGCCGGGCGGACAATGCCCGGGTAACGGTGTTCAGCCCTTCCAGAAGATCCTGCGCGTTCATGCTGAAAATCATTCGGTTCAACCTCTTTCCCTGTTTGCGGTGGAGATAATCATTATTAATATATTCAATATTCGTCATCGTTATAGGGGGTGTGAATCCTGTGGAAAACCCTCCGGAATAACGAAAACAAAAGAATTTCCGTGTTGCGGAATATGTGGACAAGCCCGCCGGTTATCAACAGTTCTTCCAGAGTATATTCCATTTACCCGGGAAAAACTCCTTCTTTTGGACCGGAAAACCGGATGGCTGTCCCGGACCGGGATCCCTCCCGGAAGAAAATGATCCGGAAGAAAAACACTTTATCCACAAAATTCACATAATTCACAGGCTGTGGATAAAATACCTGTGGAAAACATCAGTTTTCGCTGAAAACCGCACGGTTTTTCATGAAGTAATCAACGGCGGAGAACAGCGTCATCACAACTGCCGCAACCGTGAGAATGATCATATACCATGTGGAAAACGCAGCCTGATTCAACAGGATGGCGGCAGTGATCATGATCATCTGGCAGGTGGTTTTGATCTTGCCGAAGGGACTGGCCGCGATGACCTTTCCCTGTGTAACGGCAACGAGGCGGAGACCGTCCACCGCCAGTTCGCGGCAGAGAATGATGATGATGATCCATGCTTCCATCTGGCCGCGGTGCAGCAGCATGATCAGCGTGGTCAGCACCAGGAGCTTGTCGGCAACAGGATCAATGAATTTGCCGAAATTGGTGACCAGATTGTATTTGCGGGCGATAAACCCGTCGAGGAAATCCGTAAGCGACGCGATGATGAACAGCGCGCCGGCAATGATGCGGCAGGCATCTGATTGCTGGTAAAGCAGGATCACAATAACCGGGATCAGCGCAACCCGGATGATGCTCAGTTTGTTTGGCAGGTTCACAGCATTTTCCCCCTCAGGTCATAGGTATCCGCGCCGGTGATCTCGACAGGGATCATCTGTCCGGCTTCGGGCATCGTATTCCCGCAGTCGACCACAATTTCCCCGTCTGTTTCCGGCGCTTCGCGGCTGCTGCGTCCCAGGCACACGCCGTCTTCGCCCGTATCGGTCACCAGGACCTGTTCAATGCTTCCGATCCGGGCGGTATTCCGCTTCAGGGAAACCGACTGCTGCAGCGTCATCAGGCGGTCAAAGCGTTCCTGCTTGATTTCCTCCGGGACCTGGTCCGGCATATCCGCGGCGGGCGTATTCTCTTCCGGGGAGAAGATAAAGGCGCCCATACGGTCAAACTCCGTTTCTTCAACAAAGTCCAGCAGCTCTTTAAACTGGTCTTCTGTTTCGCCGGGGAAGCCGACGATCAGGCTGGTGCGCAGGGTCAGCCCGCGCTCCCGCGCGCCGCGGACGCAGCGCACGATATCCTCCCGGGTACCGCGGCGGCGCATGGCCCGGAGCATTTCCCGGTTGACATGCTGGATCGGAATATCGAGGTAGGGGCAGATATTATCCGTTTCCGCGAGAACGTCCAGCAGTTCGTCGCTGGTTTCATCCGGATAGCAGTAAAGCACGCGGAGCCAGTCCACGCCGTCAATCGCGGCGGCTTTGCGCATCAGATCCGGCAGGGCGGAATGCTTTCCCCCGTCGGTTCCGTAGCGGGTGGTATCCTGGGCGACCAGGATATGCTCCCGCACGCCCCGGGAAGCCAGGGAACGGATTTCACCGAGGATATCCGCTTCCTTCCGGCTGCGGTACGGACCCCGGATCAGCGGAATCGCGCAGAACGCGCAGCGGTTGGAGCAGCCCTCCCCGATCCGCACATAGGCGGAATAGCCGGGGGTGGTGAGCACACGGTCGTGCTCCAGGTAGCTGAAGTCATCCTGGCAGCGGCTGATACGGTTTCCGCTGAGCACCTTGTCCAGTTCGTCCGGCAGGGAGGCATACTGGTTGACGCCGAGAAGCAGGTCGATCTCCGGCAGCTCCTCCAGGAGGGCCTTTTCATACCGCTGGGCCAGGCAGCCAGTGACCACCAGCGCGCGGCAGCGGCCGGACTTTTTATATTCGCCCATCTCGATGATGGTATTGATGGATTCTTCCCGGGCGGACTCAATAAACCCGCAGGTATTAACCATCAGGATATCCGCCTCGGCCGGGTCCGCCGTGAAGACATAGCCCCGGTCCTTCAGCAGGCCCAGCGCGATCTCGGTATCCACCCGGTTTTTGTTGCAGCCGAGGGAAACCACACCGACTTTATACGCCATGCCGGATCCGCCCCTTCCCGACCGCCCGCTGTACGCAGCCGCGGTCTGTTTCTATCATATATAACCGGAACAAAGTATACCATGATTCCCCCTTTTTGAAAAGAATGGACAGAAAAGCGGACGTTTCATATAATATGAAAAGAAATACGCTGTGAGGACAAGGATACCATGAAAGATACATTCCTGCTGGTGGACGGAAACAGCCTGATGCACCGGGCATTCCACGCGCTTCCCCTGATGGACGCGGACGGCGTTTATACCAACGCGGTATACGGCTTCCTGAGCATGCTGCTGAAGGTGATCCGGGAGGAGAACGTGCAGTATGCCGCCGTATGCTTTGACGAGCACGGACCGACCTTCCGCCACACGGTATACGCGGAATACAAGGCCGGACGGGCGGCGACCCCGCCGGAGCTTCGGCAGCAGTTTGAAACGATCCATTCCCTGCTGGATGATATGGGCATCCGCCGGTATTCCCTGCAGGGCTGGGAAGCGGACGACCTGCTGGGCACGCTGAGCCTGAAAGGCGCGGATGCCGGCGCGGCGCCGCTGGTGCTGACCGGCGACCGGGACGCGCTGCAGCTGGTGGGCGGCGGAACGGAGCTGATGTTTACCCGGAAGGGCATTTCGGAGACGATCCGCTTTACCCCGGAAAAGGTTTATGAGGAATACGGGTTTACCCCCGCGCAGGTGACGGACTGGAAGGGCCTGGCCGGGGACTCGAGTGACAATATTCCCGGGGTTCCCGGGGTCGGCGACAAGACCGCGGTGAAGCTGCTGCAGGAATACGGCACACTGGAAAACGTGCTGGACAACGCCGGAAACGTTAAGGGAAAGCTGGGCGAGAAGCTGGCAACCTGGGCGGAACAGGCCCGGTTTTCCAAACAGCTGGCGACGATCCGGCGGGACGCGCCGGTGGAATTCCGGCTTTCGGACTGCCAGCTGCCGGACCTGAAAAAGGGCATTCCCGCGCTGCAGAAACTGAAGCTGAACAGCATTATCAAGCGCCTGGAATCGGACGGTGAAGGCAGCGCGGCGGCACCGGGCGGAACGGGGGAAACCCGTCCCGCGATGACGATGCTGCAGTTCCGCGCGGCGGATACCCCGGACAGCCCGGAGGCAATCCGCACGTGGCTGGAAAAGGCCGCCGGCGAGGAAGGCCCCCTGTGCCTGTGGATGGATGACCTGACCGTTTCTATGGCGAAGGAAAGCGGCGCGCGGGCGGTGATTACGCTCGGCGGCGACCTGCTGAACCCCGGCATGGACCCGGGCGAGGTGCTGGGCTTGCTGGCCGGGGAAATCCGCAAAGGAACCACCGTGGTGCACGACGGAAAGACCTGGCTGCGGCGGCTGGACCGGGCGGGACTGCCCCTGCCGGAAACCTTTGGCTGGGATACGATGCTGGCGGCCTACCTGCTGAACCCGCAGGAGAAGAGTTACCGCATGAAGGCGCTGTGCCCGGACCTGCCGGAGGACGCGGCAACGCTGTGCTCCCTGCAGGCCTGGCAGCGCGCGCAGGTGGAGGCAGACGGCATGATGCCCCTGATGCGGGAAGTGGAAATGCCGCTGAGCTTTGTGCTGTTCCGGATGGAAAAGGCCGGTTTCTCGGTGGATACCGCGTTCCTGCGGGAGCTGGGAAAGAAATATGCCGCGGAAATCGACCGGCGGCGGAATGAGGTGATCGCGGCATCCGGCGGCGAGGCGTTCAACCTGAACAGCCCGCAGCAGCTGGGCGAGGTGCTGTTTGAAAAGATGGGGCTTCCCCACGGGAAAAAGACCAGCAAGGGTTATTCGACCTCGGCGGAGGTGCTGGAAGGCCTGCGCTGGGACGCGCCGGATGTGATTGAGCCGCTGCTGCGGTACCGCCAGCTGGCGAAACTGAACGGCACCTATGTGGAAGGCCTGCTGCCCCTGGTGGACGCGGGCGGCCGGGTGCATTCCACATTTGACCAGACGGCAACGGCCACCGGGCGGATTTCCTCATCCGAGCCGAACCTGCAGAACATCCCGGTGCGCACGGAGGAAGGGCGGGAAATCCGCGAGGCATTCCTTCCCCGGGAGGGATGGATCCTGCTGGACGCCGACTACAGCCAGATTGAGCTGCGCCTGATGGCACATTTTTCCGGGGATCCGGCGCTGCTGGACGCCTTCCGCAACGGTGAGGATATCCATACGCGCACGGCGTCGGAAATCTTCGATGTGCCGAAGGACTGGGTCACGCCGGAGCTGCGCAGCCGCGCGAAGGCGGTGAACTTCGGCCTGATCTACGGCATCAGCGGCTTCGGCCTGAGCCGGAACACCGGCGTGAGCCGCCGGGAGGCTGCGGAATTCATTGAGAAATACTTCCGGAAATACCCCGGGGTGAAGCGGTTCATGGATGAGTTCGCGGCGGAGGGCGTGAAGAACGGATATGCCCGCACGCTGATGGGCCGGCGGCGGTACCTGCCGGAGCTGCAGTCCCCGAAGGCGCCGGTGCGCGAATTCGGGAAACGCGCGGCGATGAACACGCCGGTGCAGGGCACGGCGGCGGATATCATCAAGCTGGCGATGGTCCGGGTGGACAAGGCGCTGCGGGAGGCCGGGATGCAAAGCCGCCTGATCCTGCAGGTGCACGATGAACTGCTGCTGGAATGCCCGCCGGAGGAAGCAGAGCGGGCGGCCGGACTTCTGCGGGAAGCCATGGAAGGCGCGATGGAGCTGCGGGTGCCGCTGGTGGCGGAGGTTCACCAGGGGAAGAACTGGGCCGAGGCGAAGTGACCGGGTGAATTGACTTTTCCGGCATTCGATGGTAAATTATGCACGGTTTTGACAGAACCGCGGACGATAAGGAAGGAGCGACAGACCATGCTGGAGTTTAAGTTTGACACACAGCTGCTGATTGAGGGCAAGGACCTGGACGAGGATGCGATCAACGACTATTTCACCAACAACTTCAAGGGCGACTGCCTGCTGGCGGTGGGCGATGATGAGCTGATCAAGATCCATTATCATACCAATGAGCCGTGGAAGGTGCTGGAATACTGCTCCACGCTGGGCGAGATCTACGACGTGGTCGTGGAAAACATGGAACGCCAGGAAGCGGGACTGAAGGGGTGATGAGCAATCGTCCGTGAAGGCAAGCATAAGCGAAGCCTGAACGGGTAACGATTTCCGCAATCTCAATGGTCGCAACTGCCCACCGGGCAGCTTGCTCCCTTTCGATTGACCTCAGCGCCAATGAAATTTCCGCCACCGGCGGTCATTGGCGCTTCGCCCATGCTACAGCCGTCAGCGAAGGCGAGAGAAAGCGAAGCCTGAGCTGGTAACGGCGATCGCAGCAGCCATTACAGCAGGACCAAAGACCATTGTGGATATTTACGCATTAAGGGAAGTGAAATTACGTGAGCCGGCTGGGAGACCTGATCCGTACGGAGCGGATCCGCCAGAAAATGACTCCGAAGCAGGTGGCCCGCAAATGCGGCGTCAGTGAAAGCTACCTGGTGGCCGTGGAAGCCGGCACACGGATTATCGCGGATGACCAGGCCCGCCGGATCCTGAAGGCGATCGGGCTGAAGCAGCAGACGGAAGCGGAATTCACGCTGGATGATATCGCCGCGACCGTGGACCTGGCCCAGGTGCAGCCCCGGCTTGCGGAGGCGGTGAAGAAGCCGCCGAAGAAGGAAGCCGAGCTGGCCGCTTCCTCGGAGGACGAGGGCGTGGCCGGCAGCGTATGGCTGGACGCGCTGCAGAGCGTGCTGAAGCGCGTGCCGGTGATGAACGCGGTGATGAAACCGGTGGCTTACCGGCTGGTGCCCGTGGAAAACGGCCGCATCGAGGGCGCGAACCCGGACAAGGTATTCTTCTACCTGGCGCCGGATGACAGCATGCGCGGATTTCGGATCCACAAGGGGGACATCGTGCTGACCGTACCGGCGCAGAGCCCGGTGGACGGCGCGATCATGCTGATGAACTACAAGGAGCACCGGTACCTGCGGAAGGTGAAGGTGCTGGATGACCGGCAGGTGCTGCTGCAGAGCTATGACCGGGAATATGAGGCGGAGACCGTTCTGATCAGCGAGATCGGATTCCTCTCCCGCGCCGTACAGGTGACCTTCGAGCTACAGGCCTGACCGATATGAAAAAACTCCGCCGGAGTGTTCCGGCGGAGTTTTGCTGTGCCTTTGATCAGATCCGCTTGGCTTCCATATAGTACCGCTTCTCATCGGCCTCGCCCATGGAGAAGGTTTTCCGGGGCAGGACGCCGAGGCGTTCCACATCACCGAAGAAGGTATTCTTGTCGATTTCCGGAAGGAGGAAGCCCATGGCGCCTTCCGCGCCCGCCAGCGTCCGCAGGGACTGCTCACCGTGGATGAAATCGATTTCCGCTTCAGGATGGGCGGCCAGGAAATCATCCAGGAACTTCTGGACGGTTTCGCAGGGGATCGCGCCTTCGGGATTTCTGACCACGACCTGTGCCTCACCGGCCGCGGAAACCACGGTGAACGCATGGCCTTCGCCGCCGGAGGTCAGCGTCATGCCGCGGGCGGCGGCATAATCCCGCCAGGCGGCGAGCACTTCCATGGGTCTGACCCCGGTGAGCACCCGGTGGATCGGCTCAAAGAGCAGGGCGGTATCATGGATATTGACAATTTCGCACAGGGCATACCGGGCGGGATGGTTTTCCCGCTCCGCTTCCGGCAGGGTCTCCCGGATTTCATTCCAGTAGGCCTTGGCGGTGGCGAGGCTGTGGTTGCCGTCGCCGACAGCCAGCAGCAGCGGATTCTCGCCCAGAGTGTCCAGCAGGGCATTCAGGCTGGAATCCACATGGCCGAGGCCGGCTTCCCCTTCCACGGCCCAGCCGCGCAGGTGACCGCCGTTCATCATCAGGTCGAAATCATAGAGCTTCCGCAGGGAATCCTCCTGCGCGCGAAGGGGCTCCAGCACCGTGCGGTCCGGATCGTCGATCAGGATCATGATGTGCGTGAGCTCAACCGGCGCGCCGCGGCGGATGACCAGCCGCGGGGGCAGGCGGGAAGCGATGGTCTGCTCCGTCGGCCGGATCAGCGGCAGGGAGCCTTTTTCAAAGGAATACTGTTCCAGGTCCACTGTGCAGACCAGGCCCAGGCGGCTGCCGCCGGGCACAGAGCGTTCGCACAGCACAAAGCCGTTTTCCACCGCGGGAACCAGCAGGCCTTTGGCCAGGTAGTCCGCCATGGCGGCATGGATGGCGGGGATCCGTTCTTCCCCGTGCTTCAGGTCATATTCCGGGAGGATCAGCCGCAGGGCGGACGGGGCATCCCCCGCCGTTTCATACGCCTTCTGCCAGTATTCCGGTTCAGAGGTGTACTGGTCGCAGGCGATGCAGGCCCAGGTTTCCGGATTGACGGAGGGCGCCGGCAGCAGGATTTCCGCCGGGCGGATTCCGATACGTTCAAAAGCCATGAATCATTCAACTCCTTCGGGATGTCTGCCCACTAATCATATGCCCGGCGGCAGGCTTTTTCAACCAAAATACAAAAAATGTGCCCGGGCGGGCGGATCCGCGCCATCCTGCGGATCCGGGCCTGCCCGGGCCGGGAGAAAAATAAAGGGGATATCGGGTTATCTGTGGTCGTCCTTGCTTTCCTTCAGCAGGCGCCACATGAGGAACAGGGCAGCCAGTCCCAGCGCGCCCACGCAGGCCCACAGGAGCGGATCCGCCGGGTCGCCGGTTTTGGGCACCTTGTAGTTGATGACGGTGCCGCCGTTGTAGCAGCGATCCGTAACCCCGGCATGGGTGCCGGTGTTCTCATAGCGCACCTTGTAACCGGCCGGTACATTTTCCACCAGGTAATAATCCCCGGCGGTGGAGAACCAGGCTTCGTACTGCCATTCGCTGCCGCTGACCTTTTTGTTGAACTTTTTGTGGGCAACGGAGCCGTCGGCGTTGTACAGCACCCAGTCGATGCTGTCCGCCGGATCGGCATCCCAGCGCACGGTGAAGCTGAACCGGAAGTCATAGGAACCGGAATCCGGGGAAACCGGCTTTGAGGTGGGCGCCGGTTTGTCGGTTGCAGCAGGCTTATCGGTCGCAGCCGGCGGGTTGGTCACATCGGGCTTTTCGGTTTCATCCGGATCCAGGTCGGTGGGCGTTGCGGGCGGATCCGTCGGATCCAGGTCGGTGGGGGTGGCGGGCGCCGGGGTCTCGATGGTGAGGGTGGTTTCCGCGACGCTGTCCCCGATTCCGACGGAAACGGTATGGCTTCCGTCCGCCAGGGATTCCAGGTAATCCGCGCTGACAGAGATATTCACACTGCCGCGTGTGGCGGTGTAGCTGCCGGCAGGAACGGCTTTGCCGTCCATGAGGATCCCGCCGAACAGGTCAAAGGTGGCCGCGTCATTCGGGCTGCCCTTGATGGTGAATTCCATATTCTTTCCGCAGCCGCGGGTCCAGGTGCCCAGGCCGCCGACAATGAAGGTATAGGTATTGGGAACATCCTTCCAGAGGGCGGTGACCTTGGTGTCACCGGCCACTTCGATTTCATCGAAGGGGCTGCCCGCGTCCCAGCCGGCGAATTCCTTCAGCGCCGGTGCGGTGAAGCCGTTTTCCGGCAGGGTGTATTTTTCCCCGGCCACGACATATCCGTTGTCCATCGTACCGGAGCCTTCGCCCGGATCAAAGGTGATGACATAATGGAGGCCGGAATAGTTTTCCATCATGGTTTCCAAGCCGCCGTAACGGTCGTATGCGCCTTCGTCGTTAAAGGGATTGGTGCGGAGCTTTGCCCGGGTTTCATCCGACATTTCAATGCCGTAGAAATACCAGTTCATATATTCGACAAGGCGCTGAAACTGGTCGGTGGAGGTGGAGTGGCCGGCTTTGGTCATACCGACATCCAGGGCCAGGTTGTCCTCCACGCCGAGGGCCCTGAATACCGGCAGCGCTCCTTCATAGCTGGTGGCGTCGCCGTAGGGGTTGTTCGCGTCGTCGTTGTTGGAGCAGATGACGTATACGCCGCGGGGCGCGAGCGCCGCGAGCATCAGGTTTTTATCATAGGGCAGGTGGGAACCCATGGGGGTGTTCGGGAAGTCCTCGCCGAACCAGCGGTCATCCAGCGCGTAATACAGCATCTGGTTGTGGTTCCAGCCCTGGTTGCGCGGCCGGTGGGGCAGCACTTCCGAACCGGAAGCGGGGCTGTTTGCCCAGGAATACTGCAGGGGATATTCATCGGTGGAGTAGCTGACATACCGGTAGGTGCCGGCACCGCCGGATCCGCTTTCCTGCGGGGCGGTAACGCCGAAGCGTTCGTCCATCAGACCGGCGACCAGGGCGGTTTTGCCCAGGCGGCTCTGGCCTGTGACACCGACGCGGGAAAGGTCCAGTTTGCCCTTCAGGTTTTCATCATTCTCATTGAGGTATTCCAGGGCGTCCAGCACACGGCTGGCACCCCAGGACCAGGCAATCAGGGTACCGCGGTCCCCGTACTGCTCCACGTCATACGGATACAGGTTGTAGAACGCCCCGGTATGGTTATTGTTGTCCGCGGCCACGCTGGAATAGGTAAAGGAAGCAACGGCGTAGCCCGCATTGTTGATGGTCGTGTTGTTGCCGGAGCTGCCGCTGAAGGACAGGTTGACTACGAGCGGGATCTTGCCGTCCTCATAGAAATCCTTTTCTCCCGTGGGCAGGAAGAGATAGGAATTGAAGCTTGCCGTTTTATCCCCAACTGTGACGGTCAGGGTGAGCCGGTTATTGGAAGGGCTGTAGGTCGCGGTGACCGAATCCGGCTCATCCGGCATGAAGCCGTATTCATAATACTGCACCATTGCCTTGATTTCTTCGGCACGGTCGGCCCAGTTGGCGGCTGTGACACCATCCCCGTTCAGGAAGGTGAAGGGATCGGGCAGGTTATCCAGCGCGGGGGTATCCTTCAGGTCTGGCAGGTTGTAGCCGGACACCCGGTCCACATGGCGCATGTTGTCGATGGCGTCCTGCAGGGCGGCGGTGGCGGCATCCACCGCATCCCGGTCCGCCGTGTCATCCGCGTATACCGCTTTTGCCGCGGCCAGGGCGCCCGCCAGGGCGGTTTCATCTTCCCAGATCCCGTGGGGCAGGGCTTCCGCCATGCCGATGCGGGAGTTCAGGAGGCTCTTGTCCAGGGGGCGCTGCGCCCACTGCTCCTCTGTCGGGGTTTCCAGCGAGACGGTGCCGTACATGTTGCATTTGTTGTCGCCGCTGCTGAAATCGGTTTCGGCGTGGTAGGAAATGAATTCACCTTCAACGCGGCTGGAGGAGACGACTCCACTCACGTTGAGCACGCTGAGGTCGAAGCCCAGGGACTCGCCGCCCTTGAAGGCATAGTCACTGATGAAGAATCCCAGCTCCGCCACATAACCGGTCACTTTGCCTTCTCCGTCCTTCTTCTGTTTGACGGATGTGCCGGTGAGCCGCTGGAATTCCGGGGTGTTCAGGCCGCCCCAGGTGACAGAAGCCGTGCCGTTGGAGGGGGTGATCGTGATGACGGCGTCATCTTCCTCGGTGAGGGGAAGCTTGTCATTCATCAGGTCCAGGCCAATGGTGATTTTATCCCGGTCCACGATATAATTATCGTCCACATCCAGCAGCAGGTAGACGACATTGCCGTTCCAGAGCGTTTTGACATTCACGCCGGTTGTCGGCGCGTTCAGGGCATGGGTTTCCTTGACGCTTCCGCTGTTGGTGGAGATGAGCTGATAGTATGCATTGTCCAGGCTGATGGATCCGGCCTGGGCCCAGGCTTCGTCGATTTCGCCGTCAATCACAATGGATTCCGGCACGTAACTGATCTGCGCATTGTCCGCCAGCGCGGTGCAGACGACGATACACAGCGCCAGGGCGAGAAGCAATGCGGCTCCCGCTTTTTTCATGGTTCCCTCTCCCTTTCCATATCTGATTTTCCCGGGCCGTACCGGATCCTCCGGGCACGGAACGGTCCTTTTTTGTTGTATACAGTGTATAAAAAATGAAAAGGGAAGCATATTGACAAAAATTCTGCATAAAACCGTGAAAAGCAAGGCAGGGAGCGGATTTCTCATCCGGAAAAAAACCGACCGGAATATGCAAAAATATCCCCCATGGACTCCATGGGGGATGATCGGTATGAAAGCACCAAAGTTAAACGTTTGCAGTTCGCAAACCGTACAGAGCTTTATTTCCGGGGTTCATAGCGGAAGGTAATCTCCAGGGTGCGAATCTGCTGCATGGCCGGCGCTTCCCGGTTCAGGACCGTGGCAGAGATGCCGGTGAGGTCCCCGTGGAGGACGCGCGCCCCGCTGCGGGCGTTTTTGATGTCCACCCATTCGTTGTACAGGTTGCTGCGGGTGCACTTTCCGTCATCGGAGCAGGTATAGTTGCGCCCCTTCAGCTTCAGGGGCTCCCCGTTGACGATGACTTCCGTGAAGTAAATGCAGTAACCCGGGAACTTCTGTTCCCCGTTGGAAATACCGATGGCGGAGAAGGCGGTATTGGAAGCGTATCCCTTATCCGTGCCGGTAAAGTCCAGCGCGACGGTATACTCGCCGGGACCGGTGATTTCCACGTCCATCGGAACAATACCGGGGGTGATGGAATCCGGCGTATAGGTATTGCCCACGCTGTAGCTGACGGCCCCGTCGCCGCCGCTGAACATGATCCAGGCGACACAGCTGTCCGGGGTGACGTTCAGCGCATTTTCAACGAGGGAATCCGGCGCGGCTTCGACCATCGCGTCAAAGGCGGCTTTTCCCGTCGCGGCGATTTCGCTGTAATCCCGGCCCGCTTCGGATACCGCGTTCCGGCCGGCATATACCGCCGCCAGCTCTTCCTCGGGGATCCGGAGTTCCCGGCGGACGAAGAACCCGCTGCAGTCCCACAGGCAGCTTGCCAGGTCCAGGGCATCACAGCAGTTGAGGAACGCCTCATGATAGGCCGGGGCGTTTTTCTTCATGATTCCGTCGCTGCCGGACAGCGCGCCGTATTCACCGATGACGATTCCATAGCCGGCTGACGTGAACTTCTTCAGGCGGCTGAGGATGGAATACATCTCTTCGAAATCCTTCTTCTTTCCCCATGGGGTCGCGCCTTTGGCTGAAGAAGCGCCGCAGTAGCTCCAGGGGCCGTAGTAATGCACGGAGAGCAGCAGACGGCTGTCCGCAGGATCCTGCGGCATCTGAAAGCGGCTGTCGGACGTGCGGTCAATATCCGTGCCGAATCCCGCGATAAGCAGGAACCGATCCGCATTGTTTCCACCGGAGGCGCGCACGGTATCCACGAAAACCTGGTTGACCCTGTTGGTAAGCGCATACCGCTGGTCATCCGGCAAGGTGTGGGCAAGCGAGTCATCGCAGTACAGCGGGGAGTTCTCATCGAACCCGGCGCCCAGCTCTTCGTTGGCACTTTCAAAAACCAGGCGCCAGTCGTATTTGCCGAAGCGCTCGGACAGCTGTTTCCACATGCCGGTATAGGCTTCCATGGCCAGGTTCCGGGTTTCCTCGGTATCGGAGCCGAACATGCCCCACCAGCCGCCGTCCCAGTGATCGTTGATGATGACGATCATGCCGGCGTCCAGCGCGTAGTTCACGATTTCCTCCACCCGGTCCATGTATTCCGGGGAGATCGTGTAATCTCCCTGGGCCAGGTGGGTGGCGTTGGTCATCCAGGCCACCGGGATCCGGATGGTATCAAAGCCGCAGGACTTCATGCCCTGCAGCATTTCGGGCGTAGTGATCGGCTGGCCCCAGGAAATTTCATAGAAGGACGGCGGCTGCAGGTTCAGGGAACTGTGCTTCCCGTTGTTGCAGGCTTCCATTGTGTTTCCCAGGTTGATACCGTTGCCCATCCGCCGGCTCATCTCAATGGCGTTTTCCGGCGCGTCTTCCGCGGCGGCACAACCGCAGAGGAGCAGGAGCAGCGACATCGCGGCGCACAGGATCATCAAAAAGGTTCTCATCTTCTATTCCACTGCCTTTCCGGTAAAAATGCGGCCTGCCCTGCCGGGCAGGCCGCGGAGGGTCCGGTTTATTCCGCGGCGGCTGCCTGCGCCTGCCGGGCAGCCCAGCACAGCGCGGCCTGCTCCTCGCACCACTTGACGCAGTCGGCATAGCCGTAGCTGTTTGCCTGCTGGAGCATCTGGTTGATCATGCCTTCAAACGCGCCTTCATTGTTTGCGTAGATCGCACGCCAGGACCAGGTGACATCTTCATGGAGATTCCTCCTTTTGAATGTCAGGTTTGTTTTTTCTTTATCTCCACCGCTTTTCAGCGGGAAAGTCCAAGAACGGTTTCACCTTCCACCAGTTCTCCGCTGACGATTGCCTGCCGGGCATACCATTTGTCCGGGGATTCGATGGCGCCGGAGAGGAGCCGCATGCATTCCTCCGCGATACCGGCGGTATCCTGCCGGTAGGTGGTGAGGCGGGGGCGGATCATCTGCCCCATCCGGATTCCGTCATACCCTACGAGGCTGACCTGCTCCGGAACGCTGATTCCCTCTTCCCGGAGGGCCCACATCGCGCCGAGGCAGCTGTAGTCATCCGGGCAGAGAATGCAGGTGGCGCCGACGGGATCGGCCATCAGCGACCGGATGAGGGCAGCACATTCATCCGGCGCGCGGAAATGCCCTTCCAGCACGGAGCCTTCCGGCACGCAGATTCCGAGCTCCGCGCAGGCCCTGTAAAAACCGGAAAGCCGTTCCCGGGTGACCACACCGGCTTCCCCGGTGATATACCCGATTCGGCGGTGGCCGCGCTGCCATACATAGCGGACAATCTGCCGCATGCTCTCCTGGTTGTCATTGCCGATGCAGATACTCCCCTCATACAGATGGTCAATGATGACTGAAGGCAGCGAGCTGGTAATGATGCGGGCGACTTCGCTGGATTCAAAATCCGCCTGGATGATGATGACGCCATCCAGGTTCCGGCAGCGGGCCTGTTCGTAATAGCCGGACTGCATCGGATCGGGACCGCCGATCAGGGCCAGGTGGTAGCCCAGCTTTCCGGCTTCCCGGCGGAGATCATCCAGGAGGGCGCTGAAGTATTCATGATCCAGCTTGTCTTCATACAGGATTCCGATGGTGTTGGAGCGGCTGGTCTTGAGCGCCAGCGCCGCGGCATTCGGGACATATCCCATTTCCCGCGCGGCCTGGCGGATGGCCGCGGCGGTTTTGCTGTCATCCCGCCGGAGGCCGTTCAGCGCGCGGCTGACGGTCGCGACGGAAACGCCGCATTCTTCCGCAATATCCTTCAGGCGAACCGAACCCATATTGAATGCCCCTCCATGAGCTTTCTGTAAACGCACAAATGAAAACGATTGCAATATCATGATATGGCAACAATTACACACTGTCAAGACACTATTTGGCAAAAACAGGGAAAAACATGGCCAAAACAGCCAATAATCAGGTTATAAGTTAAATTGAAACAATTATACATCTTCGGATATGCGTGCAAAATGCAAATCTTTACGTATTTGCCCTGGATCATTCAGCGGATAAAAAAACGGCGGACGGTTTTCCCGTCCGCCGCGCGGATCCCGGAGAATGATGTTTACAGATCGCGGATTACCTTCCATGCTTCCGCCAGACGTTCCACGCTCCACGCCGCATTGGCGGGGCTGGTGGACGGCAGGCAGACTGCCGGGCGGCCGGTTTTCGGCTCCGTATACTGCCGGTAATACCGAAATGCCGTTTTCCCGTTGACGAAAACCGCCCGGATATCCGCCGCGGACAGGATCACGGACAGGTCGTTCGGAACCACGTTCCGGATGCTGGCATCGGAGGAGCCGGTGATATCGCAGGAATGGATCACATCCCATACGGCGATATGGTTTCGGAGCAGGAATGCTTTCTTTTCCTCCACGGTCACCGGAAGCGCTTCGCCGAAGACAGCGGCGGCTACCTTCCAGAACCGGTTTTGCGGATGGCCATAGAAGAAGTTCGCCTCCCGGGATTTAACCGACGGAAAGCTGCCGAGCACCAGGACCCGTGAACTGCGGTCAAATACCGGCGGAATGGGATGAACGATCATGGCCGGATTCCCTCCCGTTATCCTTTGCTTTGGCAACAGTATAGCGGCAAACGGGACAAACGGCAAACCCGCAGGCCGGCAGCCGTTATGCCGCGTGATGCGGGAAACCGGCAAAATATTCTGTCAAGTTCAATAATATTCGTGTTTTGACCCCAAAAACGGCGGCATTCCTCCCGGAACGGCGCCGGATACCGCCCGGAACCGGCCGATCCGGACAGCCGGCAGAAAATGGTCCGGATTTGCAATGGCTGTATACAGTTGCGGCCGAAACCGATGATTGTTTTTTTGTGAAAATGGTGTAAAATGGGATCAAAGAAAACGGACAGTGAGGTCCGAAATATTCATCCAAAGGAGGGGTTTCCCCATGAAGAAATTTATTTCCATTTTTCTCGTTCTCGCAATGGTGCTGAGCGTTTCGGCTGTTTTCGCGGAAGGCGAACGCGTCCTGAATATCTGCACACCGAACAGCGACGGCCTGCGCTCCATCTATCCCCTGTTTGAAGCGGCGACCGGGATCACGATCAAATCCGAATCCCTGGGCACCGGCGACTGCATGGCCCGTATCAAGGCGGAGAAGGAACAGGAATACTGCTCTTTCGACCTGATGTACGGCGGCAGCCTGGCTAACTATGTTGCCAACGCCGACCTGTTCCAGGAATACTATTCCCCGGAAGATGAATTCCTGATGGAAGCGTACCGCAACAAGCTGGGCTTCTGCACCAACTATACCGTGGACGGCAGCGTGCTGCTGGTGAACGACAAGCTGCTGGGCGAGCTGGGTGTTGAGGTCAAGGGCTATGCCGACCTGCTCCAGCCCGAACTGAAGGGCAAGATCGTTTCCGCTGATCCTTCCGCTTCCTCTTCCGCTTTCTGCCAGCTGACCAACTGGCTGCTGGTGATGGGCGAAGGCGAGACCGCCGCTGAGAAGTATGAGAGCGATGCCGCCTGGAAGTATACGGAAGACCTGCTGAAGGGCCAGGATGTGAAGCTGACCTCCGGCTCCTCCGCGGTGTACAAGGGAGTTATCAACGGTGAATACGCCGTGGGCCTGACCTATGAGGATCCCTGCGTCACCATGATCAAGGACGGCGCGGAGAACGTCCATATCGTATATCCGGTGGAAGGCACTGTGTTCCTGCCTGCCCAGATCGGCATCCCGAAGAACTCAAAGCATGTGGATGAGGCGATGGAGTTCATCGACTTCATGCTTTCCGAAGAAGCGCAGAAGTTCCTGGCGGAGCAGACCACCAGCCGCAACATTCGTCCCGTGGAATACACCAACGAGGACATGACGCCCCTGGCGGACATCTTCCTGGCCTATGAAGACAGCGAATATGTCATCGCGCATACTGCTGAACTGAAGACCCGCGTGGCGGATATTATCAACAAATAATCATTCCGGTATCCGGCGGTGCGCAATCGGGGTTTCCGGTTGCGCACCGGCTGTTTATGGAGGAAGCATACCGGAAACCAGTAATGCGGAAAGGATTGTTTACAGATGAGCGTTGGGATTCATTTTGACCATGTGGTAAAAAAATACGGGAACAATACGATTATTCCCGACCTGAGCCTGGATGTGAAGGAGGGGGAATTCTTTACGCTGCTGGGCCCTTCCGGCTGCGGGAAGACGACGCTTCTCCGGATGGTTGCCGGCTTCAACACCATTGAAGGCGGAACGATTTCCTTTGATTCCCAGGTGATCAACGATATTGCCCCGGCCAAGCGGAACATCGGCATGGTTTTCCAGAACTATGCGGTTTTCCCGCATATGACGGTGCGGCAGAATGTGGAATTCGGCCTGAAGAACCGGAAGCTGCCCAAGGATGAGATCAACGCGCGTGTAAATGAAATCCTGGAGACTGTCAAGATCACCGAGTATGCTTCCCGCCTGCCGGAGCGGCTGTCCGGCGGCCAGCAGCAACGCGTGGCCCTGGCCCGCGCCATTGTGATCCGCCCGAACCTGCTGCTGATGGACGAACCGCTTTCCAACCTGGACGCGAAGCTGCGGATCGAGATGCGCAACGCCATCAAGCAGATCCAGAACGACGTCGGGATTACGACCATTTACGTGACCCACGACCAGGAAGAGGCGATGGCAGTATCCGACCGGATCGCTGTGATGAACTATGGTGTGATCCAGCACGTATCCACGCCGAAATCCATTTACCAGCGGCCGTCAAACCTGTTTGTGGCCAACTTCATCGGGCACAGCAACACGATCGGGGCGACGGCGGACGGCACGGCGGGAACGCTGACCTTCGGGAACGGCTATACCATGGAATATGACAACTTTGAAGGGGTTGAAGGCACCCGGGAAGTGAAGGTGTCGGTCCGCCCCGAAGAGTTTATCATCCAGGAACAGGGCACGCCCGGCGTTACCGCCACCGTGAAATCCAGTATCTTCCTGGGACTGATGACCACGTATTTTGTGGAGCTGTTTAACGGCGAAACCGTGGAAATCACGGAGAAGAGCTCCATTTCGAACATCATTCCCAACGGAACGGAAATCAGCCTGGGATTCGAAAAGGAAAAAATCAACGTCTACACCACCGACGGCGAAAAGAGCCTGACGAAAGGAGTCATCGACGATGCGCACGCGTAATGCGATCCGTCCGCGGAAAACCGGCATTATGCTTGTCGGCATCCTGCTGCTGGTGCTCGGCATCGTGATGGCGGCCTGCGGACTGATGGGAAAGAGCCAGGCGGATTACTATGCCCGGAAAACGAACCTGTCAGCGGGGGAGTGGATTGATTATGCCACCGGGAAAACGCCGGCTCCCGAACTGACGGAGGAGGATTACCGCGGCAGGAACCTGAATGCTTCCGGCCGGGCCAAGAATACCGTGCTGGAACAGCTGCAGAAGGTGACCGGCTTTGACAAGACCGTGATGCCGCTGCGGTACGTCCTGATGATCATCGGCGTCCTGGCGGTGCTGGGAGGCGCGTTCCTGCTGATCTCCCATGACGTCTGGCCGATGGTTACCGTCCTGGCGATTATCTTCTACCTGGTTTTCCTGATTTATCCCCTTTATATGCTGCTGCGCCAGGCGCTGCTGAACAGCGAGGGGCAGCTGTCATTTGAAATGTATGAGAAGATATTCAGCAAGGCCTATTACAGCAACGCCATTTGGCATTCGCTGCTGATTTCGGCCGTGGTGACGCTGGTTTCGGTCCTCATCGCGACCCCCATGGCGTACATCATGTCGACGATGAAGATCCGGGGAGCCGGGGTCCTGCAGATCCTGATCCTCGTATCGTCCATGTCCGCGCCGTTCATCGGCGCCTACGCCTGGATCCAGCTGTGCGGAAGAAACGGAGTGGTGACCAACCTGCTGTCGCAGATCGGGATCCAGCTGGGGGACATCTACGGATTCAAAGGCTGTGTCATTGTCATGAGCTTCCAGCTGTACAGCCTGGTGTTCATGTTCATTTCCGGCGCTTTCAAGAGCATGGACAACAGCCTGATTGAAGCCAGCGAAAGCCTGGGCTGCGCGGGGATCCGCAAGGTGTTCAAGGTGGTCCTGCCGCTGATGCTGCCGACGCTGCTGGCCGGCGCCCTGCTGGTGTTCATGCGGGCGTTTGCCGATTACGGCACGCCGATGCTGATCGGTGAAAACTACATCACCCTGCCGGTGCTGGTATACAAGGAATTCTTCAGCGAGCTGGGCGGATCGGAAAACCTGGCCGCGGCGATCTCCATTATTGCCATCATCATTACAACCGGCGTTTTCCTGCTCCAGAAATACATTGCCAACCGGAAGGTATTTTCCATCAGCGCCCTGCATCCGGTGGAAGCGCACAAGGCCAAGGGAGTCCGGAATGTGCTGGCCCACCTGTACTGCTACATCATGGTGGGCATCGCGATCATGCCCCAGTGCCTGGTTATCTTCAATTCCTTCCGGAATACCAACGGGCGGATGTTTGCCCCGGGATTCTCGCTGAAGAGCTATGCTGAAGCCTTCAACACCGTGAGTAATTCCATCTGGATGACCTACCTGATGTCCACCATCTCGATTGTCGTGATTGTGGTGATCGCATGCATGATCGCGTACCTGGTGGTACGGCGCAGGAATGTTTTCAACGCGACGGTGGACGTGATGAGCATGTTCCCGGAGACGGTGGCCGGTTCCATCCTGGGTATCGCGCTGCTGACGGCGTTCAACAAGCGCCCGCTTCTGCTGGCCGGCGGCATGTTCATCATGATCCTGAGCTACACCATCCGGCGCCTGCCCTATACAATCCGTTCCTCCGCGGCCATCCTCCGGAATATCTCCCCGAGCATTGAGGAGGCCGCGGTGAGCCTGGGCACCGGCCCCGCCAAGACGTTCTTCCGGGTTACCACCCCGATGATGATGCCCGGCGTGATTTCCGGCGCGATCCTCAGCTGGATCATGATCATTACCGAGCTGTCCACATCGATTATCCTGTATAATCCCAGCACAAAGACCATGACACTGGAAATCTACAGCCAGGTCATCCGCGGGAATGACGGTGTGGCGTCCGCCATCTCCGCCATCCTGACCTTCTCCACGATTATCGCCCTGGCCTTGTTCTTCAGGATCAGCGGCAAAAAGGAAATTACCATGTAGGAAAATAACCCGACCTGGACAAAAAGATCCGGCCGACAGGATTGTCGGCCGGATCTTCTTATGACGGCTTCCCGGATTGTTTCAGCTGGCGAACCCTTCCGCGCGGGCAATGAAACGCGCCACACTGTCCTCATCATTGCTGCCGATAACGCCCGTGGCCGCCGCTTTGACTTCATCAATGGCATTGGATACGGCATACGCTTCATCCGCGGCGGCGAACATCGGCAGGTCGTTGACGGAATCCCCGAACACGACCAGCCGGTCTGCACCGATTTCCGCTTTCAGGCGGAGGAGGGCTTTGGCCTTGGTGCTGTTGTCGGGGCAGATTTCCAGCCAGTAATCCGGGCTGTAGGCATCCTGCTGGAAAACGACTTCCCAGCCCGGGTATGCCTTCATCCGCGCGCGGGCGGATTCCAGGTTTTCCTTTCGGTCGACCAGGGTCACATAGCCGGGAGAACCGGCAAACATTTCCTGCAGGGTGCCGACCGCGGCAAACCAGGGATCGTTCCGGTGCTCCTCAATATAGGTCCACATGCCCGGGGAATGCTCTCCGGCCAGGCAGTATTTCATCATATCATCCCCGAAATAGGTGGAAACAAATCCGCACGGGCCCAGCTCGGGCAGCCGGGTCATGAGGATCTCCTTTTCTTCCGCTGAAAAGACTGCCTTCCACAGCAGCTTTCCGGTGGCATTGTCCGCCAGGGTGGTCCCGTTCCGGATGACTGCCGGCAGGGTCATCTCCAGCCCGAAGGTGATTTCCCTTGCGCTCTGGATGGAGCGGGCGGTGGCATAGGTAAACAGGACACCCTTCCGGATCAGCCGGTTCAGCGTTGAGACCGTATAGGGCGAAAGCGTTTTGTCACTCCGCATCAGCGTTTTGTCCAGATCTGAAACATACAGTGTTTTCACGCTGTTCCTCCATCTGTCCGGCACCAAAGAATTACGGATTGTACCGGTTGTATTCATCCCGCATGTACATCAGGTGGGAAATGATATCGGGATTCCACGGGATCAGGTCCGGAATCCGGCTGCAGGGGAACGCTTTGCATAACCCGCAGAACTGCACCCCATGTTCCCGGGCACACGCGTGAATTTTACACCGGCCGGATCCGGCCCATTCCGGAACGACGCCGTCCGCTTCCAGGCATCCGGGGCATTCCTCGGCGAGCTTTTTCGAACAGCCAGTGCAGCACTCCCCGCAGGCGGTCACCGTGGAAAAATCGATCGCCTGGTCCTGCTTTTCCACATGGCCGAGTTCGGTCTTCTCAATGAAGGATTCCCCCTCAAAGGCCAGCTCCACGATATACGGCATCCAGCGGACAATCCGCAGGAAACTATCCACGCCGAACGACCGGTCATAATAATTCAGGATGGTACTCAGCGCGGTACCGTGGGTTCCGATGACGACGGTCTTTCCTTTATATGAAGAAAGGACTTCTTTCAGCGCTTCCATATTCCGCTGCTGAACGGAACCCAGGCTTTCTCCGCCTTCCTCCGCAAAGGAAAAATCCGCCCACTGCTTTTCGAGCATTCCGGAGGCATCCATCCCGGACTGCCGTTCCCGGAACCGCTCGTCCGTCCGGATTTCCATTCCGAAGAAATCGGCGGCGGGCCGGATGGTATCCATGCTCCTTCGATACGGGCTGCCCAGGAAAGCATCGATATGCTGTCCTTTCAGGATGTCCAGCACGATGCCGCGGTCCCGCAGGCCCGCGGCTGTCAGCGGCCGGGTCCGGTCATCGCTGTACGGATGCAGAGACTGAGCGTGGCGGACAAATATCACTCGTGTCATTTTCATATGGTCTGCTCTTCCTTACCGGCCGGCGGGTTTTCCCCTTCCCGGGAAAAAAGCGCGACAGACTCGATTCCGGAAGTCCAGCAGAACATGTCGACCGGCTGGACCTTCCGCACGGTGTAGCCGGCCTCCCGGAAGAGCGCAGCGTCCCGCGCCTGGGTCGCCACATTGCAGGAAACATAGACGACCCGGTCGGGACCGGCTTCGGCGATTGCCCGGATGACTTCCGGCTCCAGCCCCTTCCGTGGCGGATCCACAACGATCACATTGCAGCGGAGGCCGTCCCGGACCATGCGGGGCAGCAGCTCTTCCGCCTTTCCGGCATGGAATTCCGCGTTCGGGATTCCGTTCCGCTTCGCGTTCTCCCGGGCGTTTTCCACCGCGGCCGGGACGATTTCGATTCCGACAGCGGAGCGGCAGTGCCGGGCCATCATCAGGGTGATGGTTCCTGCACCGCAGTAGACGTCGCACAGCGTATCCTCCGGGGAAAGGCCGGCAAAGCGCAGCGCGGTTTCATACAGCTTTTCCGTCTGGGACGGGTTGACCTGGAAGAAGGCGCCCGGTGAGAGCCGGAATTCCAGCCCGCAGAGGGTATCGGAAAGCGTTTCGCTTCCATATATTAACTGGAAACGGTCGGAAAGGATAACGTTGTTCCGGGCGGTGTTGATATTCGCAAACAGGCTGACGACGCCCAGCGGCTTCAGGTCTTCCGCCAGCTCCTGCCCATGGGGCAGGGACGGCCCGTTGATGACGACAGTGACCATGCATTCCCCGGCGCGGCTGACGCGAACCATCAGGTGGCGGACCAGCCCGCGGTGGGCGGTCTCGTCATAGGGGGCGAGGGAAAAGCGCTTCATCCAGGCCAGGAAGCAGGCGGCAATTTCATCCGAGGGCGCCATGGCGTTCGGGCAGTTTCCGACCGGGATGACCGAATGGCTCCGCGGCGCGTAAAAACCGAGCACCGGAGCCGCAGCGGTGCCGCCGAGCGGCAGCGCGGTCTTGTTCCGGTAGGCACGAGGGTCCTCCATGCCCAGGGGCGGAAGGACTTCCACCTCCATACCGCCGATCCGGTGGAAGCAGTCGGCCACCTGGCGCTGCTTGGCCGCAAGGGTGGCCTCATAACGCATATGGCGGCAGGAACATCCGCCGCAGCGGGGGAACGCGGGACAGTCCGGATCCTTCCGGTTCGGTGAAGGATCGGCCGGCAGGTGCTCCATCCGTCCAAAGGCATAGCGCTTTTCCACCTTGACGATGCGCACGTCGGTCTCCTCACCCGGCAGCAGGCCGGGAACAAAGACCGTCATGCCTTCATGGCGGCATACGCCTTCCATATCCGCACCCAGGTTTTCCGCCCGCATGGGGAAGATATCGTTCTTCTGCAGAGGGATCCCGCCTTTCCGCTGTTTCCGCATATGGTTTCCGGGTCAATTCTAACAGGGAAAGGCCCGATTGTCCATAAACGGGAAACGGGCAGATGACAAGTATTGAAACACTATGATATAATTACTTATCAAAAAAACGGACACGGCAACAACCATCATGAAAACCCCGGGAGGGATCTTGCATGAGTTATACCGCAATTGAAAAAATGCGCAGGCAGAACGGGAAACGCTTCGGGGAGGACCTGGGGCCGTTCCTTCCGGCGCCTTTTGAAGGGGAAGCGCGGGGCATGGACCTGAAGAGCGCTGTGCTGCGCTTCCTGGACAGGCGCTGCACCGGGCTCCGCCATGACGCGGAAAAGGAAAAGGCGGAGCACAGGGAACGGAAGTATTCCGGGAGAAGTCTGCGGCCCGGGCAGATTCCGTATAACATGCAGATGGACCTGGACCGGCTGTGCCTGAAAAATGAGATTGCCAAGTTCATTGACTCCGGCGTGGCGGAGGATGCCTATACGGTTTATTACGCGTTCATTGAGATGTTCATCGGGGAGGGCGGAAAGAGCCAGTCCATGGTGGAGCTGCTTTCCGAGTTTGAATCCAACGCATCCTCCCTGCTGATGAGCCACCGGGACCATTATTCCCATTCGGTGTATGTTTTCGCGCTGGGGCTGGCAATCTATGAAACGAACGCATGGTTCCGGCAGGTGTTCAGCCGGTACTACGGGTTTGCGGACGGCGGCCGGGGCCATGCGAGTGCCTGCGCGTTCCTGGAATACTGGGGACTGACGGCGCTGTTCCATGACGTCGGATATCCCTTCGAGATTCCCTTTGAACAGATCCTGGCCTACTTTGAGGTGGACCGGAAAAAGCGCGGGCCGGAGAGCGTATATATCGCCTACCGGAACGTTTATCCGCTGGTCCGGATTGAAGACGCGGAACGGGAAAAGCTGAAAACGCTGTATAACGGACGCGTTTTCGGGGACGTGACAGAGCTGCTGGCGGCTGTGATTACCGAAAAGCTGGGAGCCGCCTACGGGTTTACGGAGGCGGAGATGGACCGGAGGATCCGCAGCAAGGCGGGCAGTCCGGAGGAAAACAACTACTTCATGGACCACGCGTTCTTCAGCGCCGGGCGTCTGTTCCAGGAACTGGCGAAGATCCTGAAGGCGGAAAAAATCGAAAAATACCATATTGACGCGCTGTCGGCCATCATGCTGCACAACAGCCTGTTCAAGTTCGCGATCGTCGGCTACAAAACTGATGACCTGAAGGCGCCGCTGAAGGCGGAACTGCATCCGCTGGCGTGGCTGCTGATGCTCTGCGATGAGCTGCAGTGCTGGGACCGGACGGCATACGGGCGGAATTCCCGGGACGAGCTGCACCCGATGGCCGTGGATTTCTCTTTTGCCGGGCAGGCGATCCGGGCGAAGTATTATTATGACCAGGCAGAGCAGGATAAGATCCGGGCCTATGAAAAGCAGTACAGGGAGTGGGAAAAGGACGGAGGAGACGCCAAGGCCATGCCGCGGCTGAAAGCATACAGCGACATGGCGGAGAAGGGACAGCGTTTCACCCGGGATATCCGGCAGATTGTGGACCTGGAGAAATGCCCGCTGGCGGTTTCCTGCATGACGCGTAAGGCGGATTACCGGGAAAAGCATACCTACCTTTCCACGAGCAACTTCCTTCATATTTATAATTTTGCGGTGGCGCTGCACAGCCGCTACCTGTACAGCGGGCGGACAGGCAGTGTTTCCCCGGAAAAGATGGAACAGGATTTCAACAGCCTTTCACTGGAATACAAGATCAGCAACATCAACCAGGTCCGGGCGTTCGACCGGTACCTGAACACCATCGGCTGCTTCTATACGGACCAGCCGGTGGACTATGAAATGCTGGGCCGGTTTACTCCGGAGATGGCGGAAGCCATCGCACCGCTGGAGCACCTGCGCTGGGTGCGTGACCATGAGATGATGGGCTGGAGCGCAGGGGACCGGTATGAAACACTGATTCCCGGCGCGGATGACAGCGCGAAAGCCGACCTGCGGGAACAGCTGCGCATGCACCGGAACACCCTGCCGGCAGGGAGCAGTGATGAAAAAATCCTGAAGCATTATTCCACCCTGCCGCCGGAGGTGCAGGGGAAGGATTCCCTGCCCTTCAACAGCCTGCTGCGGCTGCTGAAAAAATATGACGGAGTCCGCATTTACCGACTGAAGTGACAGAACGCCGCAATGCCGGAGAGATGGGACAGGAGCATATGAACGAAAAGAAGATACCGCTGACAATCGGAATAACCGGGCACCTGAATCCGCGGATACGGGATACCCTTGCGCTGCGGGACGCGGTAAAGCGGGAGCTGACCAAGCTCCGGACCCGCTGCCCGCATACGCCGATGGTGATGCTGTGTTCCCTGGCCCGGGGTGCGGACCTGCTCTGCGCTGAAGCGGCGGAGGAGGTCGGGGTTTCGCTGCGGGCGGTTCTCCCGATGGAACAGGCGGCATACGAAGAGGATTTTGAGCCGAAGGACCTGGCCCGGCTGCGCTGGCAGCTGGAACGGGCCCAGTCGGTCATCACCGTACCTGCGGAAACAGGGGAAGCGGAGGAGAAGGACCGGGATGCCCTGTTCCGGCAGGCCGGACTCTATATCACGGAGCACAGCCACATCCTGCTGGCCCTGTGGGACGGAAAAACCGAAAACCAGTCGGACTGCGGGACGGCCGCAATGGTGGACGCGGCACTGCGGGGCGCCTGGAGGCCTCAGCGGGGAATGGCGTGCCGGAGGGCGGAAAACCAGACCGTGCTCCATTTGCTGACCCCCCGGGAAGGAAGCGCGGATCCGGGCGCCGGAACCCTGAACATGCTGGGAGACCGGAAAAAGCTGGAAGAGATTCTCACGCGGACCGAGGAATTCAACCGGCTGGCGGAAACGGCGCCGGAAGGCGGGGAAAGCCTGCTGCCGGAAACGGAAAACGCGGACCCGGTGATGAAGAAGCTGGAAGCGGTGATGCAGGCAGCGGACAGCCTGAGCCTGAGGTTTGCCCGGGAATACCGGCGGACGATGGGAATCCTGGCGGTGCTGGGAACTGCCGTCGCGCTGACATTCCTCCTATATGATGAAGCAAACCTGACCTGGATGATCCTCCTCTGCGGCATCGCCCTGATGGCGGCGATGGTGGTCCTGAACCGGGCCAAACGGTCGGACCGGCACCGGAGGTATATTGAGTACCGGATGCTGGCGGAGGCACTCCGGGTGCAGCTGTTCCTGCGGTACGCGGGAAGCCGGACCGAAACGCAGCGGATCATGACCTGGGCCGAGCAGCAGGAAACCCCGTGGATCCTGTGCGCCATGTGCGCGCTGAATGCCGGGAAGGCGCCGGAACAGATCCGGGATATCCGGGAATGCTGGGTGGAAAAGCAGCGGCTGTACCATGAGAAAGCCAGACAGCGGACGGAAGGGAAGAGCGTGCGGAATGACCGGCTGCTGCGCCTGGCAGGGACCTGCACAGTGGTGCTGTACTTCGGTGGGATCCTGTTTGAGCTGCTGTGCGGCGGGCTGGCCCCGCATCCGCCGATTCCGGTCCGGAATGCTGAAACCTGGCGGCTGATCCTGAAAATCCTGCTGGGAACGATATCAGTCGGAACGCTTTTCCTGGCCAGCTATTACGGCAAGATGAGCCTGGAGCGGAAAAAGGCGGACCACCGGAAGATGGAGGCGCTCTTCCGGACGGTGGGCGCACAGATGGAGCAGTTCGGCCAGACGGAGGAGCTGATGGAGCTGCTGGCGCGGGAGGAACTGACCGAGAACGGCAACTGGAGTTCCTACCAGCGGGACAACGCGCCGGAGCTGAACATCTGACAATACGGGAGGGAAAGGGCAGGCGGAGAACCATTTTTCCCGGTTTTTTTCCATTTTTTGTTCCGGAAAAATCACGGGGATGTTCCACAAAATATTGGGAGGGGGATTCCGCAGGGGCCCCCACATGTTGACCGGGAGGCCGAAGCAAGGAAAAACCTTGCCTGAAGGCCTCTTTTTTTCTCAAAAAAACAGTGAAAAAGTGCTTGACAAAGGGGGGAGGGTTTGGTATATTAGTCAAGCTCGCCTGCGGGAGATAATCCCCGGAAGAGCGAAGCGAACCTTGAAAACGATACAGAGAAACAAACGCGCAAACAAAGGAACTGTACCGAGAGGTGCAGATGAAGACAGCGAAGATTCCAAAGAGTTTAGCATCGAAAGATGTTAAGGATTAAACGGAAGAGTTT
>JAFRTK010000078.1 GCA_017427165.1 Clostridia bacterium | reverse complement strand
GCCTGACGGCAACTTACCACTTCATCCCTGAACAGACAACACTCGAATTATACATGATACCTTTTTTGATTTCAATAGGGTAAACACGATTTTTTAAATTTTTTTTTGATATTTTTGACTCAAAATGAACTTTTCAGCCTTGATTTTGCATGCCTTTTCGTCAAAACTCTGTAACACGCCCACAGGTGTGTCCTGTTTTTCCTCAAAAAAGGCGATTTTCCGTTTTTCATCTTCCGACTTTCGGAAAACCGCCCCTGAAAACCCACTCACCACGCGGTTTAACCCGCGGATTTTGTCACACGTGTTCGTGTGTATCTATTCCTTCCCCCGGAGCTTGCGGGCAATCGATGTGTCATTCGCCAGGCTGTCCAGCGAATACAGGAACAGGATTTCATCCGGTTCTCCCGCCTCTTCCAGCGCGTCCCGGAAGGTCCCGGGGTAATAGCGCACATCCACGGCCGTGATTTCCCCGTAATTCGCGGAAAGATACGGAATGATGCTGCTGGCAAAGGAATCCCGGAACACCAGCAGTTTCCCGCCTCCGGCCCCCGGATGCCGGACTGTCAGCATTCCGTGGTTCCCGTTCAGGTAAACCTCATATCCGTCCCAGGTATTCGCTTTCTCAGGGAACACCAGGTGGTCATAGGTTTCGCTCTCCCCCTGCACGTCCATCGTCACCGGAAAAACCGGCTCCATGCATACCAGCGTATCCGCCCGGGCTGCCGGAAGTCCCGCGCGCGCCTGGGTCGTCCCGGTGAACGGTGAATATTCCGTCCGCGTAAACATGACCGGATCGGCCGGTTCCAGGCCCGCAGCCCCGCAGAAAGCCCGGTAGGCCAGCTGTACTCCGCTGTCATTCCAGTGATGGTCGGTCCGGTAGAACACTTCCGTCCCGGCGGCCGCAAACGCTTCCCGCAGTGGGATAAAGCCTTCCTCCCCGGTCAGTTTGTCATATACCGCCGCCTCTTCCTCATACAGGGTCTTCCGCAGCGGTGTCATCTCATCCATCCGGAGCATTCCGGCGGTCGGCGGTACCAGGAACCTGCAGGGAATCATGCCGGCAATCTCCCGCATCCGGGCAGTCCGGTCTGTCAGGAGCCTGATATCCGCCTTCACCGGCTGTTCCACAATCGCGTCCCCGGTCGGCCACGCTTCCAGCTGGGTCGCCCTCCCGGTCCAGACCTGCATCCGGGAATCCAGCCCGACCAGCTGTTCCCTGAAGGGAATCTGGTCAGACAGATAGGTTTCCAGGTCATCATTCAGCGTCCATTCGGTCAGGGAGAACCGGGAAGGCACCTCCGCCAGGTATCGTTTCTCCTTTCCGGAGAAATCCCGGGAGAAAACAAACGCGGCAATCCCGCCGGCCAGCAGCAGGATCAGGATGCCGTAAACCGCAATCCGGTCCGCGATTCTGTTTTTTCCGTCCATCGGCCCCCCTCCTTTCTCAGAACTGGAAATATACAAACGGCGCATATCCCTGCGCAGCCAGCGCCGCCAGGCACAGGACCAGCAGCAGCGGCGCGGCTTTTTTCAGCTTCGGCATCTTCACATCCGGCATGAAGGAAACCGCCATGCAGACCAGCAGCACCGGCAGGAATGCCGCGCACTCCAGTGCCGGCCCGGCTGCCGGCGCCAGCCCGTAAACCCCGGCCATGGCAGGGAATACCTGCCATTTCCCGGTAAACATTCCCCATCCGACAAGTACCGGCAGGTAGGTCAGGATCCTGCGCAGCCATCCCGGTATCCGCTCTGCCCATTCACGCCCAAGTACCCATTTCTTTTCCACAATCAGCAGGATCCCAAACCAGATTCCCCACAGCACGAAATTCCATCCGGCACCGTGCCACAGTCCGGTCAGCGCCCATACAATCAGGATATTCAGATTTCTCCGTGCTCCGCCCTTCCGGTTTCCGCCCAGCGGGATATACACATATTCACGGAACCAGGTAGTCAGGCTCATATGCCATTTCCGCCAGAATTCCGTCAGGCTTTTCGCGCGGTACGGCCGGTCAAAGTTTTCCGGGAATGTGAAGCCCATCGCTTTGCCCAGGCCCAGCGCCATATCCGAATAACCGGAGAAATCGAAGAATATCTGGAAGGAAAATGCCATCAGTCCCATCCACGCGCCGACCAGCCCGGCCTCCGGAAGCCCCCCGCTGATCCGGCCCCAGAACCGGCCCATAGCGTCCGCAAGCAGCACCTTCTTGGCCAGGCCCACCGCAAATCGGTTCAGCCCGTCCCGCATCGCTGCCGTGCTGACCTCCGCCGGGTTTTCCAGCTGGGCTTCCAGGTCGATATACCGTACAATCGGGCCGGCAACCAGCTGCGGAAACATGCTCAGGTATACGCCGAACCGCACAAAGCTCCGCTGTACCCGGGCATTTCCACGGTACACATCAATCAGGTAGGACATTCCCTGGAATGTAAAAAAAGAAATGCCGGCCGGAAGCAGCGGCGAGTCCTTCATCAGGCTGACTCCGGTCACCGCCGCCAGCGTTTCATTCAGGAACGCGGCATACTTGAACCAGCCCAGCGGCATCAGGTTGAGCACAACCAGCGCCGCCAGGATTATTTTCTTTTTAGCCCGGAACCGGTCCATCAGCAGGGCGCCGGCATAATCCAGGATCATCACATACAGCAGCAGGACCAGCCACGCCGGCATTCCCCATCCGTAAAACACCAGGGAAGCGCACAGCAGGAAAGGCTGCTTTGCCCGGCGCGGCAGGAACCGGTATCCGAGCAAAACCACCGGCATGAAAAACAGCAGGAATGTAAATGAACAGAAAACCATGGCTTATTCTCCTGCCAGTATAAAATCCGCCTCTTTGGCGCCGTTCGGCCCGACGGCCAGGACAACCGTCAGGTTTTTCGTCCGGACTTTGGCTTCCGAAAGCAGTTTGTATGCCTCCGGGGCATAATTCCGGGTTTCCTTCAGCCGGCGTTCCAGGTATGCTTCCGCCATTCCGGCCACCCGCCCGGCCGCATCCCGGTCAGCAGCCCGGACAGCCAGGAGCTCCCGTCCGTCCATTCCCTCGCTCTGGAGAAACACAAACTCCGTGTAATCCGCGGGCACCGCGCCCAGCACGTCTTCAAGGTCTTCCGCCGTCAGCGCCGCCAGGTTCCCGGCGTCCTCGGCAGTCATATTTACTTTTTCCGCCAGGGTGGCCGGCGCATCGCTTACCGGCGCGCCTTTCTCCGGCGCGCTGCAGGCGCCCAGCACCAGGAGCATTGCGGCCAGCAGGAGCAGCATTATCCTTTTCATTGCGGAGTCTCTCCTTCCTTCATCAGCGCCGGATCGGGCACCCACAGGCCCTGCTCATACCGGGCCTGTGCGTAATCCAGCAGGTTCCTCACAAAAATATCAAATCCGTCCGCGTTCAGGTGGCTGTCATTGTCCGCGGTGATCTCCTTCGGCATCCATCCCTGTTCATCCGTCAGGCCGGCGGTGATATCCATGTATTCCGCGCGTATCTTCCCGCACTTTTCCTCCAGCCACGCATTGTACGCCGCGATCTCGTCCCGCTGCTTTTGGGTCCGTTTCGCAGTCACCGGCGTCAGCGACATAAAGAACAGGCTGGTTTCCGGAAAGTACTCATCCCGCAGCGCGACAATCCGGTCAATGTAATTGTCCGCCCGGTCAATATGCTGGAAGATCAGGTCATTCAGGCCGATCAGGATAAACACATTCCGGGGGTTTTCCGCCATGGCGATCCCGGTCAGTGTGGCGGTCCGGCCTTTATAGGTCAGCTGGATCGCGTCCGGATTCGGATCGGGATCCTTCTGGGCCAGCCTGCGCATCTGCAGGCTGTATTCCCCGTAGCACCTGACGCCGGGGAAGAATCCGGGATCCCCGTTCCGCTTTCTCCGCATATAGTTCCCCAGGTTGCGCATCTGGGAATCCCCGATGATCAGTGACTGGTCATAAAATGACATCAGAACCCGGTCCGGGAGCCGTTCCGCAGCGCCGGCGCAGGCGTTCCATACCGGGCAGGATATGCACAGGCACAGCAGGAAGCACAGCAGCCCTGCTGCCCGCCTTCCGTTCCTCATCGCCGCACCGCTCCTCTCACCCGAGCTCAGCGTACTCCTCGTACAGCTGCTCAATCTCGTCCTTCAGCGCGTTGTATTTCCGCGTCTTTTCGGCCGCGTTTCCGGCGTCCTTCCACGTTTCCGGATCCGCCAGCGCGTTCTCCAGCGCCGCGGCTTCCCGTTCCGCCACGGCAATCCGGGCTTCCAGCGCCGCCATGCGTTCCTTTTCCGCTTTGATCCGCAGCTGTTCCTCGCGGCTCTTCTTCTTTTCCTTGTCAATCGCGGTGCGGGTCATTCCGGCGTATTCCCCGTCCGGCTCCTCCGCGCGCGAAACCTTTTCAAAGTAGCTGTCGTAATTGCCCAGGTATTCCTTCAGCGTGCCGTCCTCCAGCACGCAGACCTTTTCGGCGAAACGGTTGATGAAATACCGGTCATGGCTCACCGCAATGATCGTTCCCGGGAAATCCGCCAGCGCGTTTTCCAGCACCTCGCGGCTGTCCATGTCCAGGTGGTTCGTCGGTTCGTCCAGCAGCAGCACGTTGTCCTTCCGCAGCATCAGCTCCGTCAGGGCCACCCGGCCCTTCTCACCGCCGCTCAGCGTGCTGACCGGCGCGAACACGTCGTCCCCGGTGAACAGGAACATGCCCAGCGCGCCGCGCACCTCATACTGTTCCATCCGCGGGAAGCGGTCCCATACCTCGTCGAGCACCGTCTTGTTCTCATGCAACCCGGCCTGGTGCTGGTCATAATACCCGATGTCCACACCGGTGCCCCAGCGGATCACGCCGGTATCCGGCTTTTCCTCACCGGTCAGGCACTTCAGCAGGGTGGATTTGCCCGTGCCGTTGTCGCCAATCAGGGCGATCCGGTCCCCGGCCTTCACATGGATGTCCAGGTCTGAAAACAGCACCCGGTCCCCGTAGCTCTTTCCCAGCCGGTCCGTCTGCAGCACGTCGTCGCCGGTGCGCCGCCGCGTCTCAAAGCGGAAATGGACGGATCCTTCCTCCTGCGGGCGCTCCAGGCGCTCCATCTTCTCCAGCCGCTTCTCCCGGCTTTCCGCCAGGCGGATGCTCTTCTCCCGGTTGAAGCGCCGGTACATCGCGATCACGGCTTCCTGCCGCGCGATTTCCTTCTGCTGCAGCTCCCAGGCCTTCATCCGGATCTCATATACTTCCGTCCGCTTTTCCAGGTACTCCGTATAATTGCCGGTATAGGTCTCCAGGTTGCCCATCAGGAGCTCCGCCATCCGGCCGCACACGTGGTCCATGAAATAGCGGTCGTGGCTGATCACCAGTACGGCGCCGCGGTAGGCCCGGAGGTATTCCTCCAGCCACGCGATGCTCTTCAGGTCCAGGTGGTTCGTCGGCTCGTCCAGGAGCAGCAGGTCCGGCTCCGTCAGCAGCATCCGGCCCAGGCACAGGCGCGTCCGCTCGCCGCCGGAGAGCCGGCCGGTCTTCATGTCCTGGTACTCCCGCAGCTTCAGGCCTGCCAGCACGCCCTGCACGGAGGAGCGCCAGCCGTAGCCGTTGCTGCGCTCAAACTCCCGCGTCAGCGCGTCGTACCGTCCGCCCAGGCGCCGCAGCGCCTCCGGATCCGTCCCGGCTTCCGCCATCTCCTGCTCGAGGCGGCGCAGCTCCGCTTCCATCTGCCGCTGGGGTTCAAACACGCTCTCCAGCGTTTCGAGCACCGTCTCCTCCCCGGTCAGCTCACCCTGCTGGGCAAGATAACCGATCTGCAGGCCCTTCTGCATGTTCACGGCGCCGCTGTCCGCGGTCTCCTGCCCGGCGATGATCTTCATCAGCGTGCTCTTGCCGCTGCCGTTCACGCCGACCAGGCCCATCCGCTCGCCCTCCTGCAGGGTAAACGAAACAGACTTCAGCACCTCGTGGGTCCCGAAGCTCTTCTTTACTTCCTGAAGGGCGAGTATGATCATTGCCTTATGCTCTTTCTTTCAGTATAAACACGCTGCCGACCTCGTCCCGCAGCGCCACCTGCAGCCGCACGTCCTCGCCGTCGCGGATGCCTTCCCGCTCCAGCGCCCCGCGGGAGACCTTCCGCGCCAGGGTCGGCGTATTGTTTTCCGCGCTCAGGTGTCCCAGGATCACGTCCAAGGTGCCGGCGGCGACAAGGCGCAGCAGCGCTTCCGAGCAGGCCTCGTTGCTCAGGTGTCCGTGGTCCCCCAGGATCCGCGCCTTCAGCGCCGAAGAATAGCGGGGATTTGCCCGGAGCATATCCGGATCATGGTTGCTCTCCAGCAGCACCAGCGTGCTGCCTGCCACGTTCGACCAGACCTCGTCCGAAAACCAGCCCAGGTCCGTCGCCGTGGACACGCTCACTCCGCCGCCATACAGGCGGAAGCCCACCGGGTCCGCCGCGTCGTGCGGGATCGAAAAGGGCACCACGCCTACGGAGCCCAGGTAAAAATCCCGGCCCGCCGCAATCTCCCGCTTCATGTCCGCCGGGATCTTCCCGATCTTGCCCTCCATCGCCTCCCAGGTATCGTGGGTGGCATAGACCGGCAGGTGGTATTTCCGCGCCAGCACGCCGGCGCCGGCAATATGGTCGCTGTGTTCATGCGTGATCAGCACGCCGCTGATGGTCCGGATATCCGCCCCGATCCCCTTCAGCGCGTCTTCGATCGTTTTGCCCGACTTGCCCGCGTCGATCAGCAGGCGCGTCTCCCCGTACTGGCAGAACAGCGCGTTGCCGCTCGAACCCGAAAAAAGGGGGCAGAAGTACATATCCATACTTTTACTCTCCCCCCTTCTCTTTATTTTGCCGGATCAAAGATCCAGATGCTTTGCGACCCGCTCCTCCACCGGCGGCGGCGTCATGTAGTCCGGCCCGAACAGGACCGTCAGCACTTCGTCGTACTTCTTCGGGATCAGGCACTCCACGTCCTCGAACGGTGCCCGGATCTTCTCCGCGAACTGCTCCGGATGCCACACATGCGTCATCAGTTCAAACGCGCCGTTGGACATGTGCAGGTCGTTCCCCCTGCGGATCTTCGTCGAGACCTTCTCGTACCGTTTTGCCTTCCAGGCATAGGAAAACGGTAGCCCCAGCAAATGGGTCGCCCGCAGCAGGATCCTGTTTTTCAGTCCGAAGCGGCTGTAGTCCACGTTCTTTTTCATCATGCCCTGGAGGAGATGCAGGTGCAGCAGGTGCATCTTCCGCCGGATCCCCTCCGGGGGCAGCGGATCCAGGATAAAGAAATCCGTGAAGGCGGCCGCCTTCTCCGGATCCCGGTTCATGACCCGCGGCGTCCAGGTGTCCAGGTAGGTCAGCTCAAACCGGGGATCGCATTCCTCCGGGTAGATCTGCCGGAACTTGGTGAACTCGTCCCGCGTCATCAGCAGGTCCACGTCGTCGTCCCAGGGAATGAAGCCCTTGTGGCGCACGCAGCCCAGCAGGGTTCCGCACATCAGGTTGTATTCAATGCCGTACCGATCGCAGATCGCGGTGATATCCCGCAGCTGCTCCAGCAGTTCCTCGTGGATCTCCTCCAGCGTCAGTTCCCTTTTCATCCGTCCTGCCTCTTACCGTCCAGCAGCTCCTCCGCCTTCGCGGCGATCGCTGCTCCGTCCATTCCGTAAGTCTGCCGCAGATACTGCTGGTCGCCCACGACCGTGGCAAAGCAGTCCTGCAGGCCGATCCGCCTGACGCGGCAGCCGTTTCCCTCTTCCGCGGCGATCTCACAGACCGCGCTTCCGAAGCCGCCGGCCACCGTGTTCTCCTCCACCGTTACCAGGACGCGGAAGGAAGCGAGCAGCCCGTTCACCGTCTCCTTATCCAGCGGTTTCAGGCAGGGGAAGCTGACGACTTTCGCGCTGATCCCCTTTTCCGCTAGCCGCTCCGCGGCGTCCATTGCCTGCGTCAGGATGCCTCCCGCGCTCAGCAGGGCGATGTCCGATCCTTCCCGCAGCGTCAACGCCTTCGGGATCGTCCAGCCTTCCACCGGCGCCGGATGGACCTTCGGCTCGTTGCCACGCCCCAGGCGCAGGTAGCAGGTGCCGGGGGTCCGGAGCATTGCCCGCGTTACGGCTTCGGTCTCCGCCGGGTCGCCGGGCGTAAAGCAGCAGACGTCCGGGATCGCCCGCATCACGCTCATGTCCTCCGTCGCGTGATGGCTCATGCCGAGGCTGCCGTAGACGAATCCGCCGCCGACGCAGACGATCTTCACGTCCGCACGGTGATACGCGCAGTCGTTCCGGATCTGCTCGAGCGGGCGCAGCGTCGGGAAGTTGCCGATCGAATATACGATCACGGTCCTTCCGGTAGCGGAAAGGCCCGCGGCCATGCTGACCATGCCCTGCTCGGCGATGCCGGCGTTCACCATCCGGTCCGGGAAGCGCTCCCACAGAGGCCGGAGCACGCCAAAACCCAGGTCGCCCGTGATCAGGACGATCCTGTCGTTCCGCTCCATCTCCTCCGTCAGGACCCGCACAAATGCGTCTCTCACGGTCTCTGTGCCTCCAGTTCCGCCAGCGCTGCCTCGTATTCCTCTCCCTGCGGCGTCCGGTAATGCCACAGGATGTTGTTCTCCATAAACGATACGCCCCTGCCCTTCACGGTATGCGCCAGGATGACGGACGGTTTTCCGCTTCCGGCGTTGCCCTTCGCCCGGTCAAAGGCCGCTTTCAGCGCCTCCGTGTCGTGGCCGTCAACGCTCTCGGCATTCCAGCCGAAATCCCGCCACTTCTGTTCGAAGGGCTCCAGCTTCAGGGTCTTCTCCACCGTGGTCAGGCTCTGCATATGGTTGTAGTCCACCACCGCGACCAGTCGGTCCAGACCGTACTGTGCCGCCTGCAGGGCACTCTCCCAGACGGAGCCTTCATCGCATTCGCCGTCTCCCAGGACCACAAAGGTCCGCCAGGGCGCACGGTCCATCCTGGCGCCCAGCGCCATGCCGACGCCGATGCCCAGCCCGTGCCCGAGCGCGCCGGTGGAAACCTCCACGCCCGGTACGCCCTTATGGCTCACATGGCCGGACAGCACCGACCCGTTCGCGTAATGCGTCTTCAGCTGTTCCACAGGAAAAAAGCCGGTCTCCGCCAGCGCGGAGTATACCGCGCTTCCCGCGTGTCCCTTGCTCAGGATCAGGCGGTCCCGGTCCGGCTTTTTCGGATCCTTCGGATCCACGTTCAGCACGGAGGTATAGAGCACGGCGATGATCTCCGCCACGCTGAGTACGCTGCCGATGTGGCTTCCGCGGCTCAGGTGGGTCATCTCCAGGCCGTTCCTGCGGATCAGCCAGGCCAGCACCCGGGGGTCGCTCACATCCGGCTTCCCCTCCGGGAATCCGCTGTGCACCCGTGCTTCATAGCTCTCCATGCTTACTCCTTGTTTTCCTTCCTCATATCTTCCGCTTTGCGGAACACACCGAGGATTGTTTCGCAGAACAGCTTCGCGTCCAGCGCGAAGCTCTGGTTCCTCGCGTATTCCACCCGCAGGCGGTTCTTCTCCGGCAGGATCAGCCGCTCGAAGTTGGCCACCGGATCCTCCTCGCCCACGATCTCGTCCTGGGCGATATACACGATGCTGGAACGGTCGGTGATGCCCGGCCGCACCCACATGATGCACTGCTGTTCCTCCGTGTACTGCTCCGTATAGAGCAGCAGCTCCGGCCGCGGGCCGACAAAGCTCATGTCCCCGGTGATGATGTTGAACAGCTGGGGCAGCTCGTCCAGTTTCAACCGCCGCATGATCCGGCCCGCCCGGGTCACCCGGCTGTCGTTCTTCGCGGTGCATCCGCCGGTCTTGTCAGCGTCCACCACCATGCTGCGGAACTTGAAGATCCGGAACGGCTGGTTATGGTATCCGCCGCGCACCGCCCGGTAAAACACCGGCCCCTTCGAGTCCAGTTTCACCCACACTGCCAGCGGGATCATCAGGACCGTCCCGGGGATCAGCAGCACCAGCGCCAGCAAAAGGTCCAGCGCCCGTTTGACCACCTTGCTGTAGAAGGGGTGCGAAAGCGGTCCGTCCCAGTATGGCTCCTTCGGTAATTCGTTCCTGCCCATATGCTCAGTCTTCCAGCATGTCCAGTATGTCGTTCAGGTGTTCCAGTTCTTCCCGCGTGCTGTACTGGAGCACGATCCGGCCCTTTTTGATGCTGCCGGTCAGCGTGCTCTTCAGCCCGGTCTTCCGCCGGATCTTGTCCTGCAGTTCGCCCAGCTCCGCCGGCAGCTGTTTCGGCGCCGCCTTCTTCTTCGGCTTGCCGGCCGTTGTCTTGGCCAGCTGCTCCATCTGGCGCACGTTCAGCCCCTCGTCCACCGCCTTGCGGGCGAGGCGCAGCTGCGTCTCCTTGTCCGGAATGCCGATGAGCACCCGGGCATGGCCGGCGCTCAGCAGGCCGTCCTTCACCATTTCGCTCACTTCGTCCGGCAGCTGGAGCAGGCGGATCATGTTCGCGATCGCCGGGCGGCTCTTGCCCAGCCGTTCGCCGATCTTTTCCTGCGTATAGCCGCACTGGTCCATCAGCGCCTTCACGCCGCGGGCCGCTTCGATGGGGTTCAGGTCCTCCCGCTGCAGGTTTTCGATCAGGGCGATCTCCCGCTGGCGGATCACGTCGATGTCCTTGACGATGCAGGGCAGGGTCGCGAGCCCGGCCGCGCGGCCTGCGCGGAACCGGCGTTCACCCGCGATGATCATATAGCGCCCGCCGCCCGACGGCGCGACCAGCAGCGGCTGCAGGACGCCCTGCTCCCGGATGCTGTCCGCCAGCTGGCCGATGCTCTCTTCACTGAAGGTCCTCCTGGGCTGGTCCGGATTCGGATCCAGTTCGCCCACCGGGATCTCCTGGATGCTTGTCCCCCAGTCTTCCGATCCCGCGAAAAGAGAATCCAGTCCCCTTCCCAGGCCGTGCGTCTTTTTAGCCATAAAAAACAGTCTCCTGTCGTTACTTCTTCTTCCGGTTCCGGGCCAGCACTTCCTTCGCCAGCGATTCGTAGGCCAGCGCGCCGCTGGATCGCGGATCGTACAGGCAGATCGGCTTGCCATGACTGGGTGCCTCGCCCAGGCGCACGTTGCGCGGGATCATCGTAGCGAAAACGGCCTTTTTGAAGTGCTTCTTGACCTGGTCCACGACCTGCAGGCCCAGGTTGGTCCGCCCGTCCAGCATCGTCAGCAGGATCCCCTCGATCTCCAGGTGCGGATTGAAGGTGTGCTTCACCCGGTTGATCGTGTTCATCAGGGCGGTCACGCCTTCCAGCGCGTAGTACTCGCACTGGATCGGCACCAGCACGCTGTCCGCTGCGGCCAGCGCGTTCAGCGTCAGCAGGCTCAGGCTCGGCGGGCAGTCGACAAAGATGTAGTCATAATCGTCCCGGATGGCCCCGAGCAGCTTCTTCAGGTAGAATTCCCGCTCGTTCACGCTGACCAGTTCCACTTCGGCGCCGGCCAGGCGGATGTCCGAACCGATCAGGTGCAGTTTTTTGATCTCCGTCTGCTGGATGCAGTTCTTCAGTGATGCCCGGCCCATCAGCGCGTCATAGACGCTGCTGCGCTCGTTCACGGTCCGGCCCAGGCCGCTGGTGGTGTTGCCCTGCGGATCCAGGTCGACCATGAGCACTTTTTTCCCCGCCTGCGCGATGGCCGCGGAAAGGTTAACGGCAGTGGTGGTCTTGCCCACACCGCCCTTCTGATTCGCGATCGCGATGATTTTTCCCATAAATTCTGCCTTTCATCAGGAACTCCGGACAGCGCTTACGCTTCCGGAGCTTCTCCGTTCTCGATCCGTTCGATCATTTCGACCCGCCGCTGATGGCGGCCGCCCTCAAACTCAGCCGTCAGCCAGTGCCGGGCGATCATCTTCGCCAGCTCCGACCCGACGACCCGGGCGCCCATGGTCAGGATATTGCTGTTGTTGTGCCGCTTGCTGAGCTCGGCGCTGTACACGTCGGAGCAGGTGCAGACGCGGATGCCCTTTACCTTCCCGGCGGCAATGCCGATGCCGACCCCGGTCCCGCAGATCAGGATCCCGCGGTCACACTCGCCGGAGGCCACGGCCTTCGCGGCCCTGTAACCGTAAACGGGATAATCGTCGTCGCGGTTGGTCGCGTCATAGTTGCCGAAATCCTTCCACTCAAGGCCCATCTCGTCGAGCATCTTCATCAGTTCCTGCTTCAGGGCAACTCCGGTATGGTCACAAGCCAGCGCGATCATGTCTCTGCACTTCCCTTTCTGAACAATTCTCTCTTCCCCGGGACCGAAGGGGGTATGGGGGATCGGAAAGCCCCCCGAAAACTCACATATATTCCTAAGCATAGGAATATATGCTATAATACATCATCAATCGCCGAATTTCAAGGAGGCGTCCGAACCATGCACCTGCACAGCTGTGCCCTCTGCCACATCGATCTGAACGGGATCTCCGTCCGCCGCGGCGGACAGGTCCTGCTACAGGATGTGTCCATGCATATCCACTGCGGGCAGCTCACGGTCCTGATCGGCCAGAACGGCGCCGGCAAGACCACGCTGATCCGCGCCCTGCTGGGCGAGCTGCCCCACGGCGGCTCCATCCGGCATGTGGACGGCCGCGGGCTGGATATCCCGCACCTGCGCACCGGCTATGTTCCGCAACACCTGCAGTTTGACCGGGAAATGCCCCTGACCGTGTGCGATTTCATGGCGGCCTCCCTCTCGCGGCGCCCGGTCTGGACCGGCATCAGCAAAAAGACCCGCGCCCGGGTGGATGAAGCTCTCGCCGCCGTGGACGCGGCCGGTCTGGCCGACCTGCCCCTCGGCCGCTGCTCCGGGGGAGAGCTGCAGCGCGTGCTGCTCGCCCTGGCCATGAATCCCGCGCCGGACCTGCTCGTGCTTGACGAGCCGGTCAGCGGCATCGACAGCAACGGCCTGCAGATGTTCCTCGATACGCTCCTGGATCTCAAGCGCACGCATCACATGGCAATCCTCCTGGTCAGCCATGACCTGCGCTTCGTCCGGGAATACGCGGACCACGTCGTCCTGCTGGACAAGTCCGTGCTCGCCCAGGGCTCCGCCGCCGAGGTCTTTGCCTCCCCGGAGTTCGCGTCCGTGTTCGGTTTCAGCGGAGAGGAGGCGGCGGAATGAACACGATCTACGATATCCTCGGTACAATCCTCCCCTTCAGCGCCTACCAGTTCAATTTCATGAAGAACGCCTTCCTGGCCATCCTGCTGCTCACGCCCCTGCTGGGCCTGCTGGGCACCATGGCGGTCAACCACCAGATGGCGTTCTTCTCCGACGCTCTCGGGCATTCCGCCCTCACGGGCATCGGCCTGGGCATCATTCTCGGCCTGCGCAACGATCTCGTCGCCATGCTGGTCTTCGGCATCATCTGGGCGATCCTCATCTGCCTGATAAAACAGTCCGGCTCCACCTCGACGGACACGGTGATCTCGGTCTTCTCCTCCACCTCGGTGGCGGCAGGCCTGCTGATTCTGGCCCGGGGCGGCAAGTTCGCGAAGTATTCCTCCCTGCTGATCGGCGATATCCTCGCCGTCACGCCGCAGGATCTTTTCTGGCTGCTGCTGGCCCTCGTCGTTACCCTGATCCTCTGGGCCCTGCTCTACAACCCACTGCTCCTGACCAGCGTGGATCCCTGGCTTGCCCGCTCCCGCGGCATCCGCGCCCGGCTGGTGGAGTGCGTCTTCGTGGTCATGGTTGCCGTCGCCGTCATGCTGTCCATCCGCTGGGTCGGCGTCATGCTGATCAACGCCTTGCTGATCCTGCCGGCCGCCGCCGGCCGCAACCTCGCCCGTTCCGCGCGCCAGCACGCGGCCTGGTCTGTCGGCCTGGCGCTGCTGTGCGGCCTTGTAGGCCTGACCCTGTCCTATTACTGGGATACGAGCGCCGGCGCCTCCATCGTGCTGGTGTCGGCCCTGTGTTTCGCGATCTCCTTCGCTGTCAAAAAAATAAGGGGCTGAGCCCCTTACCGGTTTGTGTATTCCTTCAGCAGATCCCTGAGCGCTTCATACCGCGCTCTTTTTTCTTCCTTTAAAAAATGATCGTGCCGCAGCTGTTCCCATTTCAGGCTGTATTGCAGTTCCCGGCCGCCGAACTGCTCACTGGTCAGGTCGAACCACGTGTCCCCGACCACGTTGAAGCAGTGATAGCCGCCTTCCTCCAGCGGCACGCCGTACACCAGCCCGCCGAAGATATCCTGGGCCAGGAACGCGGTGATCGAGCACTGCCCCAGCGTCCGGTTCTCCCCGCTCCAGTCCTCCTGCATCCGCGGCGCGCAGGTCTCCCTCTTCCACAGGTGCCACAGGGCGTTGTACAGGTCCCGCGGGGTCCTGATCCCCGGATAGTCCGGGATCCGCGCCGGAACGTCCGCCGTCTTCCAGCCGTAAAAGCCGTAGGTATCCATCCGGTAGATCCGGCTGTCGTTCCCCCGCATGTCCTTTGCGTCCTGTACGTATTCCGCGCCGTATTTCTCATAAAGGCCCGTCTCGCCGGTGGAGATCCACAGCGTGTCGTATCCGTCCTCCCGGGCCAGGGCCTTCACTTCCGCGATCAGCCGGCCCATCAGCCGCCGTCCCCGGTAATCCGGCGCGGTATACACAAAGCCCATCCACGGGGTCAGGTCGGTATCCGGGGTATCATCCCGCTCGGCATAGGTGCAGAAGGAGACCAGCTTCGTCCCGTCCGTCAGCAGCAGCACCCGGGCCTTTTCCCCGCAGAGCGTATGGAAGCGGTCCTCCTTCAGCAGCTGATGGAGGTACTGCCCGCCGGTCCAGTCGCACTGGCTCAGCCGGCTCAGCCAGAAACCGGGATTGACCGTGTTGAAGTAATCGATGATGACCATGCGTTCCGTCCTTCCGCTCTTTCTGATGCTGATGATACCATACTGCACCCCTGCGGGCAAGCCATCCGGCCCCGGAAGCGATTTCCGCCTGTCAATTGGTGAAAGAATCACTAAGTTTTTTTCAGATGTTTCAGAAATATTTCCCCCTGCTGCTGCCGCCGCGTCCCCTTCCTG
>JAFRTK010000077.1 GCA_017427165.1 Clostridia bacterium | reverse complement strand
TTCAGGAAATCAACCGTGATCCACGGCTGCAGCCAGCTCTGCTGCCAGATATGGTACCAGCTGACCACGAAGATCATCAGTACCCGCAGTCCGTCCAGCTCCGGGATCCGAACCCTGCGGCCGGTCATTTACTCACCGTCCTTCACGGCGTACTCGTTATCCTGCGCGGGTTCTGCGGGGGTTTCCGCCGCCGGTGTTTCAGGCGCCGCGGCCGGCGCTTCGGTGGCTTCCGGGACGTCCTGTGCCGCCTGCGCCGCCTGTGCGGCCGCTTCGGCGGCTTCCTGGGCCTTCTGGATCTCCGCGTTCACCTGGTTCAGGATCCGCTGGGCGTTCTTGTATTTTCCCGCGGCTTCCAGCAGCTCCCGCGCGGTTTCCAGGTCGCCGTTGTCCCGGGCGGTTTTCCCGGCTTCATACGCGGCCCGGACCCGCAGGCTGTCCGCGTCCAGGTAGCCTTCCGGAACCTGTTTCAGCATTCCGTAGGCCAGGGTATATTCCATGTCCGCCATCGCGATGTTGGCCAGGGTATACAGGCAGGCGTTGCTCTTGTCGTCCGCGTCCTCATATCCCGGGATGGAGGCATACAGCACCTGTGCGTCCTCCAGTTTCCCCTTCTTCAGGGCCTCTTCCGCCTGCAGGTAGACCATCTCGCGGTTCTTGTCCGGCGCGTCCTTGTAATCCCCGGCCAGCAGGAACTCCGTGGCGGCCCCGGTCAGGTCCCCGACCGCCTCCATATCCGCGGCGATCTGGTAATGGCATTGCAGCGTCAGCTGCCGGCTGTCCTTGTAATCCGGAATCCGGCTCAGCTCGCGGATCGCATCCTCATAGGCCTTGTTTTCCAGCATTGCCACGGCCGGGCGGTAGATACATTCCGTGGCCAGCTCCGCAGCCCCGGGATAATCCCCCAGCGATACGAAGGCGTCCCGCGCCGCGGCGTAGTCCCCGGCTGCCAGCTGCTCATTGGCCGTATCAAACAGGCAGTCCCGCTCCAGGGATATGCGCTCCGCGTTCTCCGGGTCCACAGCTTCCGCTGCGGCCAGGGCGCCGGCCCGGTCGCCCTTCCCGTACAGCAGGTTCGCCCGCTTCAGGTCGGCTTTGTCCGCCAGCGCGGCGGAGCCTTCCCGCTCCGCGTTTTCCCGCAGCAGCCGGGCTGCAGCGGCCAGTTCATCAATCTCTTCGGATGTTTCCGCCGAGGCGGCAGCCAGCTGCCACTCGCATTCGGCAATCTTCTCTTCCGTTCCCGGGAAGAACGCCACATCCCGCAGCGTCTCCAGGGCGGAGGTGTAATTTCCCTGTTCCATTTCCCGGACAGCCAGCCGTGTGCGCAGTGCCGGGATCGCACCCCGGACCAGTCCGACTGTCAGCACCAGGAACAGTGCCAGGAAACAGCCCAGCCGGATCCGCCGTCCGCGCCGGGCGCGGTCCAGGTTGTATTCCTCTTCCCGGATGCGCTGCAGCCGCGCGGTGTCTTCCCGTGCGGAGCGGGAGGACAGGTCCAGCTGCTTTTCCCGCAGGTACACCTGCTTTTCCACTGCCTCGCGGCAGAAACGCTCGAATACCGCTCCCTTGTCCTGCCGGCAGCGGGCGCAGACGGTCTCCCGGTCCGGGTTCGGCCGTCCGCAGACGCAGACCCACAGTCCGTCCTGCTGTTCCGGGTATCCCACGGCGAAATCGCCGGCGACATATTTCAGCCGCGTCAGCGCCGGGGAGGAAGGCAGCGCGTTCGGGGTGTATTCCTTTTCGGTTCCGTCCTTCCGCTGCCAGGTATCGTTATCCGCAAACCAGATCTTTTCAACGGTTACTTCCGCGTTGTGCGCGCCGGCGGAAAAGCCCATGGGCACGTTCATTACAAACGTGGAATGGGGCCGCCCGTTCAGGGCGCGGCCCCGGAATACCATTTTTTCCTTTTCCAGCCCGCTGGCGCTCAGCAGCCGCGCGGTGACCTCGGCGGATACAATTACCCGGTCGCTGAGGTTGAACATCGTCAGCTCCAGCACCTGGCTGCCCGCGGTCGGCACCGTTGTCCGGAAGATCTCAACCGGACATGTCAGATCGATCTGCATGGATTCTCCTTCAGGATATCAGAAAGCTTACTGGATGTAGATGGTGATTTCTTCCAGGAGGTTCATCGCGTACCGCAGCAGCAGCACGACCTTTGTTCCGTCCTGGGTTTCCGTTGTGTAGCGCAGGGAGCTTTCCCCGTCCACGCTGTACTGGGCGATGCCGAAGGACGCGGCGTTTTCATCGCCGTACAGGATTTCGCTGGTTCCGTCGCTGCTGTTGCCGTCAAAGCGGAAACGCTGCAGGTCTTCATACAGCTTGTCGCCGATGCGCACGCCGCGCGGGCCTTCCAGGCCTTCGCCCTTGATCGTGAAGGAGACCACCTTCGCGTTTACGCCTTCTTCGTTCTCGCAGCGGAACACGGCGTCATAGTCCGCTTCATCCAGCATCAGGATGTAGGAGCCGTCGTCGTCCTCCATCATATCCTCTTCCGGGCTGCCCGGCAGGTCTTCGGGCGTCATTTCCAGGAAGCGGAGCCCGGAGAAGCTCAGGTCATCCGTGCCGAACTCGGCCAGCTCGGTACCGTTCCGGCTGGTCTTCACGGCAATGTATTCATCCTTCCCCTCCATGGCTTTCAGGGAGGCGATCAGGCTGTCCCGGTCTTCCCGGGTCAGCAGGGGGATATCCGCTTTGCTGTCGAAGCACTCCGCCCGCATTTCATACAGCAGGCTGTCGGCGAAGAAGCACTGCAGCGTCGCCAGGCGGAACCCATCTTCTTCCGGCACCAGTTCACCGTAGGTGACAGCGGAAATCCGTTGGCCGTCCCGGTCCAGCTGTCCGTACACCGCGCCGCCGTCCGCCTGCTCGTTCAGGAACAGCACCGCGCCGGTGCGGTCGCCCGCCAGTTCCGGATTGTCATTCGGGAACAGCGCAATCACTTCCGCGGGGGACATGGACAGGCTGATGCCCCGCGGGCCGACCTGCTCCACCGCTTCGCTTTCGCGGCCTTCCTCTTCTCCGCTGGCGTTCACAACAGCCGCCAGCAGCCGGGTATCCGCGGTCATTTCGGTCTGGTCACCGTACAGCGCGGCAAACGCGTACTGGAACAGGTAACCGTCCTCCGTTTCGGAATCCTCGTCCGTCGGATCATTCAGCAGCTCTTCTCCCTGCGCCACAGCCTTCAGGCCGTCTGCCCAGGCAGCCAGTTCCCCGGCGGTCATCGGATCCGGGCCTTCCTCTTCGGCCGCGGCAATGCCGCACGCCGCCAGCATGCACAGCGCAATGATCATAGACAGGAATTTCTTCATCATATTGCATCACTCCCTTCGGCGATTATACCACAACCCCATCATCATGACAACTTATGCCCCTGCGGCACAATATATGGATACCCGGTTCCGGTGCCATGCTATATCATCCGGTTGCAAAACACCCTTCCCGCCATTACAATATAAGGCATAGAAGAATTCCCGGAATACCGCGGCCTGCCCGGCCGCTTACGGAGATCACCGCCATGAGAACACGCCGGTCTTTCCTGCTCTGTATTACAGCCGCTTTCCTGCTGGCGGTCCTGCTTCCGCATGCCCTGGCGGACCATACCC